>DATFYJ010000133.1:0-6512 GCA_035315105.1 Chitinivibrionales bacterium | reverse complement strand
ATACGCGCCGAGTCCCATCAGCTCGTGACCCACCGGTGCGGCTCGGAGCTGGAAAGCCTGATTTACGAATACCGCCTCATCCGCAAGCATTCGCCGGCCTTAAACAGCCAGATCGAGATCGCGGAGCGCAAGGGCGATTTCGCGCCGCTTGACGACTGCGTGGTGCTCCTGCCGCACGCCGAGCAGGGCAGGGGCATGTCGTTCTGGTTCCGCAAGAACCAGAAGATACACCTGAGGCCGTTTTCGTCGGATTACGCCGACGGCCCCGCTATGGAGTCGGAGCTCGAGGCGTTCTTCTTCGGCGGCACGCTCCCGCCCAACCCCACCGACTTTCCGGAGCAGGAAATCGCCACGCGATGGGTGAAGCGGCACAGGGACGATTTGTGCATCGTGTGGGTGAGCCGCTCGGCGTCGGGCAGGGAAGTGTGGGAGGCGATGAAGGGGCACTGGAAGGATTGCATTGCGAGAAATGAGGGGCTGGGGTGAGAAGAGAGTTCGTGTGTGTCAAGTAGATGATACTTGTGGGGGAAGTTTACCCCGTCGGGTACTTCCAAGGGTCGTCCCCCTCGCTCCGGCCCGGCGCGCGATCTTCGTATGCCATTACAAAATACGCGCCGGTCCTCCGCTATCCCCTCCTGGGTGGCCCCCAAGGAGGTGTCGCTGCGAGAAAGAAACCTCGGCCGCGGGGGCACCGAGAAGGAGAGTTGAAAGTTGACGGTTGACAGTTGACAGCGGGACAATAAGAAGTCTTGACGGATTGTCTAATGATTCCAGCTGGCGCAAGAACATATCTTGACTGAAGAGATTTCCGCTGCCGCGAGTTAGGGGCGATTGGAGGCCGCGCTGGAGCGCGGTGCTGCCTGACCACGGCCCGCAGGGCCCTCGTGGCAGGCAGCCCGAGGCCGAAGGCCGACGACCCTTGGAAGCACCCGAAGGGGTGGACCGGAAGGACGGCCGCCGCTGCGAAGCAGCGGGGCGCCCAATTCTTTTTCTTAATCCAATTCTCAATCCAAATATTACTCTTATCGCCACATCGCGTTTATTTGCCAAATCGCCCCAAATACCTTATATTATAGACCATATTTGACTGCTGCCAACGGGCATGCAGTGCAGAGGTTTTTGCTCATTATTTATTCGGTTAACCAAAAAAGGGGGGTCCTTGATGTCCATCAAAAACCTATTTGCAGTGCTGATTGTCTTTCTCACGGCCGTAGTGGCGGTCCGGGCCGATGTTTACACCGGCGAGCCCAGCAACCGTGTGAAGATCAACCTTGGCGAGACGCCATGGAAATTGATCAAGTCTAATCCTCCGAACAATGCGGCTGCTGCGGTCGCGTACAACGATGCAGCGGGTCTCACTGTTGGAATCCCGAACACGTGGGCCGATAGTGAATCGTTCCTCAACCAGGCATCGGGCGGTGGTGACGGCAGCATGGAGGGCGGTCCGTTCTGGTACAGAAAGCATTTCACGCTTGACAACGCTTATTCCGCCCGAAAGATATTCATAGAATTTGAGGGCGTCCACATCGGCTGTCAGGTGTACTGCAATGGAACGTTCATGCCGGGCAACAGCGCGGAGAACCCGCAGGCCACGCATGTCATCGGCTTCATCGGATTTGTCCTAGACATCACCAGCCTGGTACATTTTGGCGGCGCGGACAACGTGATCGCGGTTCTGGTTTCAAAGAACCAGGGTTTCTATGCTGACCCGGGTTTTTCGGAAGTCTTCCGGTTCGGCCAGGCCGACGCCGGAATCTTTAGGCCCGTGTGGTTGCATATCACCGACCCGGTGCACGTGCCGCTCAACGTGTATTCGTGCGTGAACCAATGGGGTACCTACGAGTCGGCGAGCAGCGTGGCCAACGACGGCTCCTCTGCCACGATCGACTTCCAGACGAACGTCCAAAACCAGGGCGCTGCGGCGGCGAACGTCACGCTTACCACCAAGCTGGTCGATGCAACCAATACCGTGGTGTGGTCCGGCGACGCGACGCAGTCGATAGCCGCCGGGGCGTCCTACGTTTTCAACCAGACGGCCACCGTTGCCAATCCGCACCTGTGGTATCCCAACAACAGCCCCTACGGCACGCCGTACATGCACAAGGTGTATCATGTCCTCAAAGTCAACGGCGTCACCGTTGACGTTTTTACAGACAGTTACGGTATTCACGTTTTGACATGGGACGGGAACTTCCCGTATTTCAACGGACACAAGCACCTTCTCTACGGAGCTTCGGCACGCTACGACTATCCTGCCCTCGGGACCGCCCTTCCGCCGGAAGTCGAGTGGCGCGATGCCAAGCTGCTCGCCGACATCGGCGGCAGCCTGTGGCGGCCCGGCCATTCGTCGTGCAGCCCGGGTTTTGTTGACGCATGCGACAACGAGGGAGTCATGCTCATCCAGCCGAGCGGCGATGGCGAGGGCTCGTTCAACGGAGTGGCGCCCACCGACGCGAAAGGCATACTCAAAAGCGAGATACAGCGCGACGTAGTAATCCGGGACAGGAACCATCCGTCCATCCTTTCGTGGGAAATAGACAACGGCGGGAACTCCCTAGCATTGTCCCAGTCGCTTACGGCGCTTATCGCGCAGTGGGAACCCGTCAACCCGCATGTGACCGCCGACCGTACACCAAATCCAGCATATGGCTTCCTGCTTTCCTGCACGGTTGTCGGATGCGAAATCGGCGTCAAGAGCCAGTATCCCAACAATCCGGCCTGGGGTGCGGAATGGTGGAGCGACTACGGCAGGATGGCCCGGTTCGAGTACGATTACGAACTTGCGTTCTGCGCCGATTACATGAACACATGGGTGAACAGCAGGGCGAAGAACTGCTTCGGCATGGCCCAGTGGTACATGTCCGAGACGCCCGGCGAAGACGGTATTTCACTTCCCTACAAGAACACCGCAACCTATCCGAAATGCAGGTCGTTCGAGTGCTCGATGATGGATTTCAACCGCATTCCCAAACTCCTGTACTACGGGTATCAGGCCTGCTGGATTCCGAACGCCACAAAGCCTGTGGTAAAGCTTGGAAACCACTGGAACAGGTCGGGCACGGTAATGGTCTATGGGTTCAGCAACTGCCCGAAGGTGCGTCTGTCTGTCAACGGTACCGTGGTCGGCACGCAAACCCCCAACTCGCTTACAGGAGTCGCGCCCAACAACGACCACTCTCAGACCACCACCCAGCTGCCGTGCGAGGTCTGGTGGAATAACGTCCCCTTTGCGGCCGGTACCCTGAAGGCCGAAGGGCTTGACGGAAATGGAAACGTGGTATGCGTCGACACGGAAAAGACCGCGGGCAATCCCGACCACATTGTGCTCACCGTTGATCCGCACATTGTGAAGCCGGACGGCGAAGTCTTTACCTTCAGGGCCAACGGAACGGATGCAGCCCTGATCCTGGCAACGGTTGTCGACGCAAACGGAAACTGGTGTCCGACGGACAGCGCCTTGATAACCTGGAGCGTGAGCGGTCCCGGCTCCTACAGGGGAGGCTCGGACCAATATGTTGACGCCGCCCAGCCCGCGAACTGGCACGCGCCCGGCGACCCGAACCTGATGATCGAAGGCGGAAAGTGCAAAGTCGCGGTGAGAACTACGTTCACGCCGGGCGTTGTAACCGTTAGCGCTGCGTCGAACGGGCTTACCGGCGGCTCGACCACGTTCACCGTGGGTCCCGTAAGCGATCCCGTAACCTATCTCAAGCCCGCTGTGTCGCAGTGGTTGGCGGCACTCCCCGGCGTGAGGATCGGCGTGAGCGGCAAGACCATCCGCTATTTCCTGAGCGCGTCGGCAAGTGTTGCGGTCGAGATGCTCAGCGCAAACGGCAGGGTGGTTGCTCGGATTCCCGCGGCCCCACAGACCGAGGGATGGCATCCGATTGCAAGTGCTGTGCCCAACCATGCCGCGGGAGCGGGCGTGTACTTTGCCCGGTTCTCGTTCAACGGCGGCGGGCAGGTGGTGAAGAGGATTCTTGTTTCGCAATAAGTTGAATGCCACAGCCCGCGCAATCCCCACGACTTGGCACGGGGTTAGCGAGCGAATTACAAGTATCTTATCCTTAGGCATGGAAGAATCCCCGCCACTTGGGGCGGGGTTCTTCCATGTATAGTTGATGATGAAAAAACAAAAGGCGCCCGGGTGTCGGGCGCCTTTCTTATTTGGCAAGTGCTTTTATACTCATGGCGACAATCTTCCGAACCGCTGTTCTTTCCATGTAAACCTTCCGAACACCCCGAGAACCACCGCGACCAGCACCACGGGGAGCTGGATGAGCGAGGCGGGCGCGATGAATTTTATAAGCCCCTGCTCGCCGAACAGGCGCGCGCCCGGCACCATGAGCGACATCTCGCCGAGCATCTTGACAAGCAGCATTCCTGCGCACAGGGCAAAAGAAACGGGATGGAAAAAACCGGCGCAAAAGGCGAACGCCGTCATGGCGTAAAAGAGGAAAACCGAAGACAGCAGGCATACCTGCCGCGCATTGTAATACACGGTTTTGGATCCCCAACGCTTCCGCTGTTCGAACACGCCCCGCACCGTGGGCGTCGGCAGCGTGGAAACTTTTCCCGTGCTGTCGGTCATATACCGCACCCGCCACGTGCCGTTGCGCCATATCCGCTGGAGCAGAAGATCGTCGTCGCCGGAAACCACCGCAGCTTGCATGCCGTATCCCTGCGCGTCATCGAATGCCTTTTTCCTGAATGCAAAATTGTTTGCGTTGGAGTTGAGGGGCAGGCCCGCGCCGATTGCCGCTGCCGCCACCACCCCGTGGGATAGGAAATCGACGGCCTGAAGCCCGAAGAACAGACGGTTCATGCCCGGAACATGCTCGTAGGCGGTAATGCCCTGGACAAGTCCGGTGTCATCATCGAAGTGCCGGTCGATGGTTTCGAGCCATGTTGTCGGTACGACACAATCCGCATCGGTAAAGACGATGATCTCATTATCGGTGGCTGCGATGCCAAAGCCGACGGCGTGCTTCTTTGGAGACTTGCCCTGAGGGGTCTGGTTCACGTTGATGACCGACAGGTTGGCATGGCGTTCTGCAATTGCACCGGCCAATGATGAAGTGGCGTCAGAGGACCGGTCGTTGACAAGGATTACTTCGTAGCGGGATGAATCTATTGTTTGGGACAGGATGGACTTGAGGCACTTTTCGATATTCTGTTCTTCATTGTGAGCGGAGATGACAATTGAGAATTTCAGTTTATGGGAGGCGGCGGGAGAGGAAGAGGATGAGAGGCGTCGGAGGCCGAGGAAGAGAAAGAGAATAACGGCTAGGTAGGCGAGGGATAAGAGGGTGGAGATGAGGGTGAGGAATAACATGAGTGATATTAATGTAAAATACTTATCTTTACAAACAAGTTGGGCGTTCCCCTCGCCTTCGCCATCGCTCAGGCTCGGGTCGGCCGTCCTTCCGGTCCACCCCTTCGGGTGCTTCCAAGGGTCGTCGGCCTTCGGCCTCGGGCTGCCTGCCACGAGGGCACTGCGTGCCATGGTCAGGCAGCACCGCGCTCTAGCGCGGCCTCCAGTCCTGCCTAACGCGCGGCAACAGAAGTCTCATCTGTCAAGTTCATCCTCCTACACCAATTGGAATGAATACGGGATCAACCAATTCTTACTTCTCAACTACTCTCCGTGGGTGCCGCCACATCAATGCATGGTCTTGCAGCTGTTTTGTCAAGGCGGACACCCAGGAGGGGGTGCTGGAGGACGCCGTAGGCGGCCGGAGGCAGGGGGAAACTTCCCCCGCCTAAAAAACTTCCTTCTCTTGCATTATCTTCCAACACTAATAAATGCAGCCAAACCAAACATGACAAGCGCCAGGAGCATCTTGGTGAACACCATGTGCCGCTGCTGGAACGAGGAGAGTTTTTTCCATTTGAGCCCGTAGGCCGTCGCGGTGAGCACGATGAGCAGGGGCAGGACAAACAGGAAATTATAAATTACCAGCAGCAGCCACCCAATGAGGCGGAACCCGAACGTGTGGGTCATGGCCATGATTGTCGGAAGGTAAATCTTTGCCGTGCATGCGCCTTCGAGCAGGGTGACAAGGAAGCCGGTGACGATGGCGCCGACCACGATCTTGTTGGTGGAAAGGTTGCCCCGGATCACGGTGTGGATAAGCATCTTAACACTCTTGGGCAGCTGGACCTTCATCTCGCTTGTGTCTTTTGTACGGTAGTAGTGGACCGCATCCCAAATGGCAAGCAGGGCAACCCACACGGCCACACCCACGGCGAGCATGCGGATGGCGAGCGAGAACCAGTAGAATTTGTCCATGAGGGACAGGATGCGGAACGCGCCCAGCCCGAGCATAAAGTAGGTGAGGAAGGTGATTCCCGTGAACGCAAGACCGATCTTGAGCACGTCGCTGCGCTTCCGGTTCTGCGTGCCGAGGAAGGAAATGAGGAAGATCATGGATGCAATAGCACAGGGGTTCACGCCGTCCACGAACCCGATAAGGAACAGCCCGACAAACGACCACGTCTTCATCCTGTCG
>DATFYJ010000132.1:0-2605 GCA_035315105.1 Chitinivibrionales bacterium | reverse complement strand
GTGGCAAGGTTCTGCGCCTGCTCGAGCAGCTGCAGCTTCTCTATTGCCAGCCCCGCCGATGTGGCGATGCGCGCGAGAAGCTCGTTGTTGGGATTGGAGAATGCGTTTTTTTTTGTTGACTCCAGAAGAACCGCGCCCCTGCATCCGCCCACGCCGATGGGGAAGGCAAGGAACGACTGCATGCCGCCCCCGCCCGGCTCGCCCTCGGCATAGCGGATCTCGGAACGGTCCTCGGTGTAATTGCGGGAGAACGCCATGTTCTTGGCGTAAAGAAGGCTCACGAGCGACTTGCCTTCCAGGGAAAACGTAATCCCCGAAAATGCCTCGGCCTCCACGCCCCAGGCCCGGCGCACCGTGGCCGTCTTCGCGTCCGGGTTGCGGAGGCTCAGCGTGATGCGGTCGCAGTCGATGGCAAACGGGATGATTTCTATCATCCTGTTGATGATCGCGTCGATTTCCAGGTTCTGGAAAAAGTCCTTCTCGATGGTGCTCATTGCCGCGATGCGCTGGTGCGAGAGCCGGTGCGCGTTGCCGACGTAGGCGTAATAGACCGACAGGCCGATCAGGCGCGCCACGGTCGCCAGGTAGGCGTGGTCGTCGTCGGAGAAGTGCTTGGGCTCGGTGCTGTCGACAATGACCGTGCCGCGTTCAACGCCGTCGCCGGTCTCTATCGGGCTTGCCATGAGGGAACGAATGCCCGCGTCGCGCGTGTAGTAGTGGAGGGTGACGCTGTCGCTCACGATCTCGTGCAGGTTGAGCTGCTTGAGTCCGTCCTTGAGAAAGCTGCCCAGAACCCCCTTGCCCGGGTAGATGACGGCGGCCGCGTTGATGCAGTCGCTTTTCGAATCGTACTTGCGGATGGTGTAGCCGCCGTCTTCGGTGGGGAAGAGCACGGCAATGGTGTGCGCGTCGAGCCTGCGGCGCATGAGGCGCAGGAAGGTCTCGAGGATGCCGTCAACCGCGAGCTCGACCGCCTTCCACTGCTCCTTGCGGTACGTTGCGCCGAGCACGCTCACGCCGATGCGCGCGGTCTCGCCGTCCACTTCAGTCTCTATCCTGCGGGCCTGCTGCGACACGCCGCCGGCCTCATCCGCGCCTGATACAGGCTCGCGGCGCTTCTTTACAAAAGCGATGGCGAGCACCAGGGCCGCCGCGACAAGCGCAAGGGGCGTGCCCGCGGCGCCGAGGCCCCCGCCGCAAAGGTGGAAGACCAGCCCGAACACCACGAGGGCCAACGCCCAGACGATTCCTCTTTGTTTAGGCTTCACCCGCCTCCGCAGGGCGCTGCGCGAGCGCCTTTCCCACCGCATCGACGATCGCGTTCCTGTCGATGGGCTTGGTTATCACGGCCGAGAACCCGAGGGAAAGCAGGCTCTTGACGTTCGATTTCTTGATGAACGAGGTGGTTGCGATAACGGGAATGCGGGCGGTCTTCTGGTCCTCGCGAAGGCTGTTCAGCAACTTGATGCCGTCGACCACCGGCATCATGATGTCGGTGATGATGAGGTCGGGCGCGGTTTCGCGCGCGGCCCGCAGGCCCTCGAACCCGTTGAGCGCGGTCGACACGTCGTAGGTGCCGTATAGGAAAACCTCGAGCAGGTCGAGTGCGTCGTGGCTGTCGTCAACGACGAGCACCTTCTTCTTAAGAGCGGCCGTCACTGCGAGGCCTTCCTGAACAGCGGCAGGGCGATGCCGAGGAACAGCAGGTTGCCGAACCACGCGCCCATGAGCGGGGAGAGTTGCCCGTTCTGCGCGAAGGCGATTGCGAACTGGGAAATGATCCAGTAGGAAAAGCACAGCATAAGGCCGATCCCGAACAAGACCGCGCCTCCTTTCCTTCCCACGCGTGCCGAGATGGAAATGCCGAGCAGGATCACGATAAGGATCGAAAACGGCAGCGCGATCTTGAAATCGAGCTGCGCCCGCCACTTCGAAACGTCTTCGCCGCGGCGCCGCGCCTTGTCGACGAAGCTCGTGAGCTCCCAGTAGCTCATTTCCTCGGGGCTGCGAATCTGCGCCACCATGTCCTGCGGCCGCTCCGACAGAATCGTATCCCTGAGAGTGTCGAACGTCGCCATGGCCACCGAGTCCTTCAGGAACGTCCGCTGCGAACCCTTGACAAAAAACCAGCGCCCGTTCCGGAAGTCGGCCGCGTCGGCCGTGATCCGCCTCAGGATGCGGGGCCCGTCAAAGGTCTCGCGCCATACATTGCGGGTGTACAGCGGCTCGGTGCGGAACTCCCCGAAAAAATAGATGTTTCTGTTGTCGCCGAAATAGTAAAAGTTGCGGCGGTATTCCTGCGGCCGCACGGCCGGGGCATTGCGCGCCTGCACGGCGTGGTCGTCGCTCATCCGCTCGGTGAGTTCCCTCCGCGCGGTGTTCGCCTTGGGGAGCACGCCTTCGCTTATGTAAAAGCCGAACGCCGCGAGGACGACGCCGAGCGCCATGAGCGGTGTGGCGAGCTGGCGCACATTGACGCCCGCGGCTTTGATCGCCGTGAGCTCGTTCTGGCGGGCCATGGAGCCGATGGCCGACATGGTCGACAGCAGAATGACAATGGGGAACACGAAGCCGAAGAGCCACGGGAGGTAGTACCAGTAGAAAA
>DATFYJ010000131.1:0-2534 GCA_035315105.1 Chitinivibrionales bacterium | reverse complement strand
TGCCTCCGGCTTCGCCCGCCGCGAAGGTTCCGGATCCCACAACGGCGATCGGGGCGAACAGCACCATAGATGCCAGAGCGAGGAAGAGGAGAATGACCGCGGCAATGATTGAAGGAAGCATATCGGTTCCCGCAGGGACTGGGGGTGGACTAACCCGCGCTATCCCGCGGGCTGCAGCGGAGGGGCCACCTGGGGCGCGGGCTCCTGCGGGGGCGCGATGAGAATGCCGTTTTCGGTGATCACCTGGTCCATGACGATATCGTGGTAGGCGAACGGCAGGCGCTCGTCGGGTCCCATGATCTGGCAGTCAAAGGCCACGCCGTACACCGGGACCCTGCCCTTAAGTTCCTTGCAGAACCTGTCGTAGCAGCCCCTGCCCCGCCCGAGCCTGCCGCCGTGGATGTCGAAGGCCACGCCCGGGCATAGTACGAACTGGATGTCGGTCTTGAAAAAATTGTCCCGCTTCTCGCGCACCGGCTCGTACACGCCCAACCCGGTGAGAGTAATGTCTTTTTCGAGGTTGGTGATCTCGCCCACACCCATGGTGGAATCTTCGTTGGTGTACGGCAGGAGCACACGTTTTCCGGATGCGAACATTTCCCGGATGGCGGGCCTCAGGGCGACCTCGGCCCCGGCTTCAACGTACACCAGCACCGATTTCGCCTTTGCAAGGCCCGACTCCTTTTTCAGGTTTTCCCAGATTGTTGCCGACTTGGCCGCCCGCTCCTCGGCGGACAGCGTTGTGCGGCGCGCGATATAGGTCTCGCGTATGGTCTCCTTTTTCTTCTGCACTTCCTGATCGTGGGACGGCATGGAAGCCTGGAGGTTGCTTATCTCGTTGATCTCCCGCCGCACCTTCTCGGTGTACAGGCGGATCTGGCCCACGAACTTTCCCGCCTGCCGTACGATATTCGGGATCTCCTTGGACCCAAAGAAGATCAGGATGAGGACCATGATGACGAGAATTTCCGAAAAATCAAGTCCAAAGTTCATTTGGGGCGCTCCCACGTCAGATACGATACGAGGATGCTCACGCCGTAGATGACGAGCAGCGGCACGGCGAGAAAGAACTGCGACAGCACGTCGGGCGGGGTGATGACCGCGGCAACGATGAAGATGATGACGATGGCGTGGCGCAGCTTGCTAATCAGGAATTTCGGGGTGAGGAGGCCTATCCGCGTGAGAAACCACGAGACCACGGGCATCTCGAAGATGATGCCGCACGCGAGTCCCATCTTGATAAGAAAGGAGATGTATTCGCTCGCCTTGAAATACGGCTCGATGATGCCGGCGCCGAACCTAGTGAGCACCTTGAGTAGGAGCGGAATGGCCAGGTAGGCGAACGTGAGGCCGAGGAAAAAGGAAAACGAAGACGAAATGACGACGGGCAGCACGACCTTTTTTTCCTTGCCGTACAGCCCGGGCGAGACGAACGCCCAGATCTGGTAGAACACATACGGGATCGCCACGACCAGGCCGCCCACAAGCGCGATTTTCATGCTGAGCATGACCGCTTCGGCCGGAGCGGTGAAGATGATGTGGGGTTTCGGGTTTGCAAATCGGAGGGGATAGACCATCAACAACGTAAGAATCCTGCGCCACAGGACAAAGCACGGAACGGCGAATATAAAAACGGCTACGATACTTCTTATAAGCCGACCCCGGAGCTCTTCAAGGTGGTCGAGGAAATTCATGCCCTCGCGGGCATCGTCGGATTTACCCTTCCTTCTTAGCTTCCGCAGCAGGCTTGCTAGCATCCGGCTTTTCCACCTCTTTCATTTCGTTTGCCGCTTCATTTGACGCTTTTTTGAACTCTCTGATCCCCTGCCCGAGGCCTTTCGCCAGATCGGGGATCTTCTTCGCCCCGAAAAGCAGCACGATGACCAGCAGAACTATTGCCCAGTGGAACGGGCTCATGGTACCCATACTGTACCCCTTTCCTTTGTAAAACCGTTGCCGGCACCTGCCGCCTTGTCGCCGGCTGCGGTCGATATCGCATCCTCAAGACAGGTCATAAAATATATTAGGTTGCGGCTATGAACACCTATTTACCTTCCCGCCAGAGCGCGCCTCCGTTGTTGCCGGACGCTTCGTCCGTTGTCTTCGGCATTCATCCGGTTGAGGAACTCATCCTATCGGGACTACGGCGGATAGACCGCCTATATTTCGACAAAGATCGGCCCGGCGCATCCCTGTTTGAACTTGTCAAACTGGCGAGAAAGCAGCGCCTTCCCTACCAAATGGTCCCCGCGGTGAAACTCGACGAGGTGTGCAGGGGCGCAAACCATCAGGGCGCACTGGCCATGTGCAGCGCCAAGGAATACACGAGCGCCGAGGAGCTTCTGCGGCAGATTTCCGAAAAAACAGCGCCTCCGCTCCTGTTGCTTCCCGCCTCGGTGGAGGACCCCCGCAACCTGGGCGCGCTCATTCGCACGTGCGTGGCGTTCGGCGTGGACGCCGTGCTGCTCGAGCGGAAAAACACGGCGCCCGTGGGCGCCGCCGCGGCAAAGGCCTCGGCCGGCATGCTGGAAAAA
>DATFYJ010000130.1:0-3460 GCA_035315105.1 Chitinivibrionales bacterium | reverse complement strand
CGGGTACTTCCAAGGGTCGTCCCCCTGGGGTGCAACCAACCGGCGAAATGAATGCGTAGTTGCAAAGCACGCCGGTTGTTTGCACCAACACCCCCTCCTGGGTGGCCGCCTTGACAAAGTAGCTGCGAGACCATACATTGCTGTGGCGGCACCCACTAGCGATAGTTGACGAAGAAAACCAGAGGGAACGCGCGCGGTTGTCGAGTGTTGCTGCCCTCGATAGTATTTGCCTTATGTCACTTCGTTCCCTGAGGTGTGGTAGTGGCGCTCCGCGCTTTTTATCATGTCGTTTGCCTTTTCCTCGCAGCTTGCTGCGGGGTTCTTCAATCTGAGCGGGTTTTCCTTGCTGTTAACGCACTTGCAGGGTATACTTACTGAGGCACATGATTCCGTCAATACATCCCTCCATGCCCGGCTGTTGGGCCGGAGGGTCGTCCAGTTCCGGACCATATTCTGTTTTGTAAAGGCTTTTCTCCTATGGAAACGAACAACATCAGTCCCAGGTTTCCGTTTTTTGCGGCGGCCCTGTTTGTCTTATTGCTGGCGGCAATTTTTGTTACGGCGTGGTACTACTATCGATTTCAGGAAAGGCGCGTTGTATCGGCGGTGCAGGATGAGCTCTCCGCGGTGGCGAATCTCAAGACGGAACAAATCGGCGCCTGGAGGAGGAATCGGCTCGGCGACGCGCAAATTCTTTCGAGGAGAGCATTGGTGTTTACCGAAAACGGCGCACGAAAGAGCCTTCTGGACTATGTGCGTTCGATGGGCCCCATACTCGCCGCATACAAAGAGGAATACGGGTATCGCTCGATGATTGTGACGGACACTACCGGCCGGGTGGTTAACGACATGGGCGGCACGGCGACGGCGCGCGTGTATCTTGACACGGTTGCAATCAGGCAGGTGGTTGCGGAGAGGAAAATGAGATTCGTGGATTTTTATCGGTGCCCCGGTTGCAGCCGGACCCGCCTTGACCTGCTCGCGCCCCTGCTCGGGCCTGATACTGCCGGCGCCGTTGCCGGGGTACTGGTTCTGGTGTGCGCCCCCGAAAACTTCTTGTACCCGCTCGTGCAGACCTGGCCGGTTCCCAGCAGGACAGCGGAGACCCTTCTGCTTCAGCATGACGGCCGAACCATCGTATATCTGAATGAGCTGAGACACCGGAAAGGCTCTGCTTTACGGCTCCGGATCTCCGTAAATGCCCAAGGCCTTGCCGCGGCGGAGATCGCGCGCGGCGGGGAAGGACTTATCGAAGGAATGGACTACCGCGGCGTAGAGGTCTTTGCGGTGGGGCGGCATGTTCCGGATTCGCCGTGGTACATTGAGGCAAAAGTAGACAAAGAGGAAGTGTTTGCGCCGCTGAGGGCTGTGGGAAGGACAACGGTACTCGTGGTCGGTCTTGTTATTATAGTCGTTGGTTCCTTGATTGTGTCGTGGTGGATGACACGCGAGCGGAGAATCTTCAAGAAGCAGTATCTGGCCGAGGCGGGGCTCAGGCAGGCCCAGGAGGGGTTGAAGCAGAGCGAGGAAAAATACCGGAGCCTGGTGGACAGTGTCGACGACGCTATTCTCGTTGTGCAGGAAGGTACGATCAAATTCCTCAATCGCAGGGCCGTTGAAGTTGCGGGCTTTTCGAGTGAGGAGCTTATGGGCAAACCTTTTCTGGGATTTATTCATCCGGACGACCGCCAGATGGTAATGGATAATTATGTGAAGCGGATGAAAGGGGAGCGTGTACCATCGAGATATGAATTCAGGCTGGGGTCCGTCGGCGGGAGCGAAAAATGGGTGGAAATAGGCGCTATCCGGATTGATTGGAACGGCCGGCCCGCCACGCTGAATTTTCTTACCGACACCACCGAGCGCAGGCATCTTGAAAAGGAAAAGGAAAGACTCGAGTCCCAGCTCCGTCAGGCCCAGAAAATGGAGGCCATCGGCACATTGGCCGGGGGAGTGGCCCATGATTTCAACAACCTTCTTTCGATAATTTCCGGCTATACGGCCCTGGCGCTGGAGAAAACGGCCGAATCCGATCCGCTTCATGCGGACCTGACGCAAGTCGGCAATGCCGCGGAAAAGGCCGGGGGCGTTGTGCGCCAGCTTCTTCTCTTCGGCCGGAAGCACCCGATACTACTCCAGCCCGTCAATCTCAACAACACGGTGAAGTCGCTGGTGAAAATGCTGGAGCGCGTTATCGGAGAGAACATTACCGTCCAGTTTGACGCCGGGAAGGAGCTCTGGCCCCTGGAGGGCGACGAAGGAACCATCGAACAGGTGATCATGAACCTTGCCGTCAATGCACGGGACGCCATGCCGGACGGCGGGAAATTGACAATTAGGACCGAGAACGCGGCCGTGGACCAGGAGTATTGCCGGCAGCACAGCGCGGGCCGGCCCGGCCGGTTTGTCTGCCTTGTGTTGTCGGACTCGGGCACAGGCATGGACGAACTTATCCAGGAGCACATCTTTGAACCGTTCTTTACCACCAAGGCCGCGGGCAAAGGAACCGGACTCGGATTGTCCGTGGTGCTGGGCATAGTCCAGCAGCACAAAGGGTGGATCGAGGTGCAAAGCGAGCCGGGCAAGGGTACCACGTTCGAGGTATACTTCCCGTCGACATCCGAAACGCCCCGGGAAAAAACCAGGGAAGAGACCCTTGCCGGCTCCCTGAAGGGGAACGGCGAGCGCATCATGCTCGTCGAAGACCACGATGAGGTCCGCCTTCTTGCGAACGAAATCCTTACGGCAAACGGCTACGCGGTCCTTGCCGCTTCGTCCGCGAAAGATGCGCTTGCCTTGTTTGAAAAGGAAAACGGCAAGTTCAATCTCATCTTCAGCGATGTCGGCCTGCCCGACAAAAGCGGCGTGTGGCTGGTTGAAGAACTGCTCAAGCACGGGAAAATACCGGTACTGTTTTGCAGCGGCTACACCGACGAAAAATCGAACTGGGACTATATGAAAAGCAAGAACATCCGTTTCCTTAGAAAGCCGTATTCTATTCCCGATCTGCTCGCGGCGGTGAAGGAAGTGCTGGGTCAAAATAATAGAGTTGAGACTTGATGCTTGACAAGATAGAGTCTGGCGGGGGAAGTTTCCCCCTGAAAATTGCGGGTTGATGATTGCGGAATGCGGATCGAAGAAGGAAGAATGTCATTGCGAGCGAAGCGAAGCAATCTCCCGAAGATTTGACAAGAGAGAGATGGTAGAGGGGCGGCAATGAGATTGCGAGGGGAACGCCCAAATCTCTCATGAGGTACTGTTACAACGTCCAATGTGGACCAATATCAAAAGGAACACCCTATGATCCAAAAATCGGAGATTCTCAAAGGCAAGATCCTGGTCGTTGACGATGAGGAAGCGGAAATTGCTTTGATAAAGCGCATCCTCGGCGGCGACGGCTATACGTCGGTGGAGTCAACCATGACCCCGCAGGTGGTCGCGTCGCTCCACGCCGAAAACA
>DATFYJ010000129.1:0-7613 GCA_035315105.1 Chitinivibrionales bacterium | reverse complement strand
CCACTTCTGCAGGTTGACCGACTTGTCGAGCGTCTCGCCGATCTTCGCGCGGAGCAGGAAAAAGGATTGGCCGAGCAGCTGCGTTTTCTTTGCAAGCGTGTGGGTCCGCTCTTCCGCCTTACCCCAATAGCGGCCGCCAGGCCCGCCCTCCTTCTGAAAGAGCGACATGATTGAGCTCGCGTCGATCCTGCCCGCCATGGCCAGCTGAGAGAGCCTGCGCTGCCCGTAAGCGGTCGATGCGTCGACACCGAATACAGAGCGCAATGCCTGGGCGCTCACGAGATGCTGGCGCTGCATGCGCTTCAAGAGCATGCCTGCAGACGCGGGCGAATTTATCATTTCCTGGGTGTAGGCAATAAGCGTGCCAACGTCCTGCCCGGATCCGGCCGCGATGTTTGAAAACACCTTGAAGTATGGAATAATGTTTTTGGTGTTGTACCCGAGCCGGCGCATTTCTTCGGCGTAGTTGCCGATCTGGTCCGCGCCGAATTGCGTTTTCTTTGCAGTGTTGTAGAACTCCTCGACTTCCGCGGTGCCCTTTTTCTGCGTGCCCAGGAAGACGCCCCATTTGTTCTGCAGGTCGTCTAATTTCGATTCTGCCATGACTGAGGTGGTCGCCAGGACCGCGAGCGGTACCGTGAGGTACATGGTCATGTTGCGGCCGATTTTCGTAATGCCGTCCGCTGCGCGCTCAAGACCTTTATAAAGGCCGTCCGTTTTCTCGTAGACCCTGCTGATAGCGCGGTCGTACACGTCAAGGCCGCGCTCGTCGACCGTGAACCCAATCCTCGTGACTAATTCTCGCAGCGTCATTTCATATCCGGCATTTTAGGAGCGGTTTCGATTTCCACAGTTGCCTTGCAGTCAAGAACCGCGTTCGCCTCAACGATGTCCATGAACGTATAGGACTCGTTGATTTCTTTCTTTGTCGCCCACCGATCGATGATGAGCCGGTGGACCAGGTGCTTCGCCTTTACCGACTCATCCAGGCCGTCAACGATCTCCTCTATTTTTCTGCTGGTGCCGTCGGCTTCTTTTCGGGCCCGATCGTAGGTAAAGAGCCGACCGCGTCGAAAAAATCTCCGTAGTTCTCCCGCAAGGTGAACCAAAGCACCTTATACATGAAAAGGATGTGCCGCGCGAAAATGTCGTCGAAGTGCCGTTTCTCGCTCACCGGCTTCGCGTCGACCGTTGTTTGGGAGAACGTCTGCTTTATGAAGTCGAGCCACTGCTTAGCGGTCATTGTCGCGTGCATTTCCTCAATCGCCATGGCGATCTGCGCGAAGTCGACGGTATCAAGGTCCGTCTCGAGGAGCTTCTTGAAAGATATGCGTGGTTTGTCTGGTTCGACCGGAGCGTCCGGATCCGGAGGCGCGCCGTCCTCCGCCTGGGAGAATACGCCGCGCATTGATGCGAGCGCCTTTATAAAAGCAGGGATCAAGCTCTTCTGCAGCTGGTAAAAAACGAGGACTGAGGTTTCCCCCAGGAGCGGCGACACATACACCGTGTAGCCGTCAATGACTTTCGTGTTCCCTTCCATGATGCAAACCCTCCGGTTTATTGTGATTGCAGGAAAGAGCGCTTAGTTAATCGCACCCCCGAAGAACTCGTCCAGATCCGCGCATTCAAAAACCCACTCGCGCTCCTTCTCGTCGGTCCCGAGCGTTTCGTCGGGGTTCTTGCGGATCCAGCATTCAGCACAGGTGAAAGTCGTCGTGCTGTTGAAATCCTTCAACACGATCGGCACGACGCCGGCGTTTGCCTGCTCGTCGAGCTGAGCAAGCGCGGAAAATTGGTCGTTGTTCGGCGACGACTGCATAAGCTTGAAGCTGATCTCGCCGGTCGTGTTGTGCTGCCGGGACCGGGTGACCTCGCCGAGGCGTCCCACCTGCTTCGTGTACCTGTCCTCGGAACGCTTGACCGTGATCGATTCCTTTTCCACAAGGCGGGTCACCGGGATCCCGGCGACGTTGATTCCCCAATTTTTGGGGTCGAAGTTTTTGGTCTGCATGTTTCTATCTCCTCTTGAAGTGTTTGATCTGAATACCGTGTTTCATGTATATTAAAATGTGTAACATTGAAAGGAGCCAATTTTGAAAAATTGTTCCCGCTGTAAAAGAAACCTTCCCGATTCAAATTTCAGCCGACACCAAAGATATTGCAAGCCATGCAAGGCCGAATATGTGACAGAAACAAGGCGCAGAATAAACGCCGTTGCCCGCGCCAGGTATGCTAAAATAAAAAAGGAAAGAATTCTTGAATATCTCACATACGAAAAAGAACACATTATGAGAGTGGCGTTCCGGAGAACTAAATTATACAAGTCGTTGATGGATATGGCGTTCTGTTTCCGCTGTGGAAAAATAAACAATTTATGCACACACCACATTGATAAAAATCCTCTCAATAATGCCCTAGAAAACATTCAAATTCTCTGCCGCTTTCATCATTCCTTGCTTCATAGCACCGAGCCTGTGAAACAATGTTCCACGGTAGCCCCTTAGATTAACATGCCGGTCATGAGAACCGTATGGATTGCGCCGGTATACCAGACACCGAACTTGATGCCGGACAGATTGCGCACCGACTTGTCGGCAGCGGACCGGATGCTCATATCCGGAAGAACGATGTAATACCCGCTGTTCTGCTGCTTGTAGGTCGCGCTCGTCGGGTCGTTGTCGATCCCATTGGCGCCGACCGCGTTGTTCCCCTGGGCCTGCTTGAACACCGGGATTATGCAGTTTTGGATCATGACCGCGCCGTTGATGTCGCCCGGAACTTTAGGCGTCTGCACAAAGAGCGTGGCAATCGCGCTCTGCAATTGCATCTTGAGCCAGATTTTGAAAATCACTTCGTCCAGGAAGCCGCCGTCTGCGCAGACGCCGTACCGCAGCATCGGCTTGCCAGCGATCATCTGGTAGCTGTTGATGTTCTTTCCGGTAAGGTCGTCGACCGGCGAACCTATCGAATTGATCATCTGCGTCGTTGTGAGAGCGTCCGGAGTCTCGCCAAGAAGAGTTTTGAAACAGGCGGTATATGAGCCGGGCGCATCGTTCGCGCTGAGCCAGGCCATAAGCGCAGCGTCTGTGAACTTCGTCGCTGCATCGGATTTGAGAATACCGGCCGTATTGGTGTAGCCGAAACCCCGGAAGAGGGCGGCAAGGGAGGTACTGTCTGCCGCGACCGTTTGGCCGATGATGTTGGAATCCGCCGAGGCGTACAGATGCACCTTGTCGAGCCCAGAAACGGCGAGCGCGACCTTTTCGACCTGCGCTGCGGTCCGTTCGTCCTCGACAATGTATGTCCACTCGTCGTCTACCAGGCGAATCGCCGCAAGTGCCGTGTCCAGATCTTCGGTGCGCGTGGAGGTCATGGAGAAAGACATGGTGCCGGTAATCCCCGACAGATTCCATGATATGTCCAGCACAATACCGGATTTCGGGGTAAAAATAAGCGCGCCTGAGGTGTTGATGCATCCGGTTGAAGCTGCAAGATAGTCCGCTGCCGCGACCAGGACTGCTGCTGCCAAAGCAGAGAGCGAGGTTTCGGCGTCCGTGGCCCAGCCGTGAGAGGCCGTTTTGCCGTTCACCGTCACTGTGGCGGTCCCGGCCGTCCAGGTGCCACCCGTAACCGCGGAATAGGCGATTGTCGAGTCGCCGGTGCCGGTGCTCAACGTCAATGTGCCGGATGCCGCGGGGATCCCGTTCACCCTGCACAACAGGGTAAGTTCTGCGGCGATGGTCGCCAGGACTGTAAAATTGAGTCCGCCGCTGGTGTAAACGGCTCCTTCCGTCGCGTTCGCACTTGTCACGGTGAGCGTCACGAGCTGGTTGAGTGTTCGCGTTCCCTGCACGTTTCCGACCTTCACGATCGACGGAGCGGGGTTCTGCGCGAAAGCGGCATCCAAGGCCGTCTTTGCCAAAGACCTTGGGCCGAAATCCGCCTCGTAGTCGTCGTCTGAGGTGTAGCTCTCGACGCGGTTCGCCGAATTCAGGTCACTTGCAAGCAGGAGCCCGATGCCGAACCCTTCGGCGGAAATCCCTGCAGCCACTTCGACAATGTTAATCTTAATCATCTGGTCAAGGTCGGACATAGCGCCCTCCTGCTTTTAGGTGGAAATTTCTACTTCCTGTTTGGTTGCGTCTTCAAGAACGATCTCGCCGGTCATATCGACCGACTCGATCACGTCGATCTGCGTAAACCATTCGCTCGTGGTGTAAAACCGGATGTCCAGCATTGCGCGGTCCTCCGGCATGGTATCGACAAAGGCGTGCGCATCAATAACGTCCTGCCGCTCGATCGGAACGATCCCGTCCGCCCTGAGTACCGCGGTGCATTCCCCGTCGTCGCTCGCGTCGTAGATTTTACTCAAGGCGGTGAGAGCTTCGGGCCCAAAGAATTGCAGGTACAGCATAAAACCGCGGGCGCCTGCCTGCCGGCGTTTACCTGCGTCGTCCGGAGGAAAAACCGCGTCGCGGCCAACCCTGCCGATCGCTGAGATTCTGCCCATGAGGAACGGCGTCGGGAAGCGGGTGTTTGTCTGCATGTGCCAGATCATGGCGACAGTGCCTGGAGGTTGCGTTCCGGTGCCGTCCCACAAGAGAAAAATCGAATTGATCCATTCGGCGAGCCTGCGCTGCAGGTATTTCTCGTCCAGCTGGCCGATTGCAGCCTTGACAATAGCGGGCGCACTCTGCGCGGATCCGCTCGGGTTCGTGACAATGCAGTAGTATTGGCCCTCGGCGTCGTATGTAAAATTAGAAATCGCGATCGTAGCCGAAGTTTTTCCGTCAAGCAACTGCGCCGCTTCCTGTCCGTACATCTTCGCCAGATACCATTGATATGACAAAGGCGAATCGCCCGAGGCCGCGACGACAAGAGAGGCACCGGCGGCGAGCATGATCCGCTGAGAAATCGGTTGTAAGGTGATTGCGGGAGCTGTTCCCATTAGGAATCTTTCACGTTTTCTATTTTCGTTACCACGTACTCGAAGTGGTTGAGCACATCGCTCGAACAGGGATCTTTCAGCGAAACCTCAAACCAGGCGCCGTCGATCTCCACCTGGTCCGCCGGCGTGTTCGGCCTGGTCAACATGAGCTCGATCTTGCTGATCACCGAGTAATTGATTTTGGTGCGCTTGCCTTCTTCGAGCATTGCGAGCTGCTGCGCACTTACCGGCTGCACGCCGGCCACTATAGTGAAAGCTGTCGATCCGCCAGAAACCACTCTCCCATGGTCGAGCTTTTGAGCATTGAACCGCTGCGCGGGAAGTGTTTTGTTCGCAAAGAAAAGTCTCATTTTCCATCCAGGCTGTTTGCCCAGGTGACCGAATTGATCTCTTGCCCGGTGTCAATCAGGGGCTTCGATGAATGTTTCGCGCGTTTTGTGCTTTCCGCGTTAGGCTGCCACTGTCCGTGTCGTATCGATTCCCTGATTTTTCCCTGCATGAAAAGCCCGATTCTGTCAAGTCCCTGTTTCGGCGTTAAGCGCCCGAGCATGATGTCTTCAAAAACTTTCGCCTTGAACTCTTTAAGCTGCTCTCTGTTGCCGTCGACCGCAGTCCGGAACGCAGGCCGCGGAGGAATTGCCCAGGGAGATGCAGACCGGCCGGTCATTATCCCGCGCATCGTTCCCGCTTGCGTCTTTGGTACACCGAACTCGTTCCATGCTGCCACCTTCGCTACGTCGCTCATGTCCTCGCGAGTTTGAACCTGAAACCTTCGCTTACCACCGTATTTTCCTGTGAAGGTTTTTTCGCCGGGCTGTGTCTTAGCTCCCTCTGGCCATCCACACTTGACGTATCCGCCGTCCAGCTGTCGCAGATTGGCTCGGAGTTTTGTATGGACGTCGCCGCCTTTTTCCTCAATGCTGATTTTGGGGTGGAGCACACTACCTCTACCTCCCCGGCTGGAATCCCATGGGCCCGCCGGCAACAACAATGCCGATCGTATGGCCGTCGATGAGCTCGGCCAACTGCGCTCCGTAAGGCGTGCTGCAGAGATCGGAATACCGCCGCATCAGGTCGTCGGACACTTTATACTGCTGCGACACGGCTTTTTCCTGCGCGCCAGTCACCGCGCCCGGGGTGCCTGGTTCGTCCGACGGATTCCTGCAGATCATGTGACAAACCCGGAGCGCCACGGCAAACTCGTAGTTCTTGCCGAAACGTTTCCGGTTTGTCCGGCCCTCGGCGATCGTTGTAAATGCGGCAATCCGCGAGTCTGAAACGTAGGCCGGCGCGATTGCCGCAATAAGATCGGTGACGTTCATGATCTTACGCGAAAAGGAAACCAACGGTTTTAACCGTTGGAGGAATTTTCGCATCTCCTTTCTTAAAATAGATATTGATTTCTTCAAACAAAAGAAGTATATTAAAGATATGAAACTTACTCTTCAAATTAAACTTCTTCCAGATGATAGCCAGGCGCAATTCCTGCTTGATACTATTAAGAAGGCAAACGAGGTCTGCAACACTATTTCTGAAATAGCGTGGAAGGAAAAGACCTTCAACCAATTCAAGCTTCACCAGAAATCCTATTATCTTGTTAAAGAGCAATCTGGGCTTTCCTCTCAAATGACAGTTCGCTGTATTTCTAAGGTATCCGATTCTTACAAGCTTGATAAAAAGGTTAAAAGAATTTTCAGGCTTGAAGGTGGTATTACCTATGATTCCCGCATTCTTTCGTACAAAGAGAATGTTGTTTCGATCTGGTCTGTCAATGAAAGATTGAAGATTCCGTTTGTCTGTTTTCGTCCCGATTGGCTTCCCTTCGTAAAAGGTGAAGCCGATCTTATTACACGTCGCGGCAAGTTTTTTCTTTTGCAAACTGTGGAAATACCGGAAGAAGGAATTAAGGATGTTGAAGAATTCCTTGGCGTTGATTTTGGTCTCGTTAATATCGCCACTCTTTCGACCGGCGAGATAATGTCTGGTAAAGAAATTGAAGCGTATAGGATTAAACGCCAGAAGATTTGTTCGTCTCTCCAATCCAAAGGCACAAAGGGCTGTAAAAAAGTCTTGAAACGGCTTTCGGGAAAAGAGAAGCGAACGGCTTCTATCGTGAACCATACCATAGCAAAGAGAATCGTTGCGAAGGCAAAGAAAGAATGCAAAGGGATTGCTCTTGAAAATCTCAAAGGCATCCGTAAGTCTGCTAATAAAAAGGGAAGGAAATTTCGTTCCAGTGTTGGTAAATGGAATTTTGCAGACCTTCGGGCAAAGATTGAGTATAAAGCTAAACTTAACGGCGTCCCCGTGGTTGCCGTTAATCCCGCCTATACTTCGCAGACTTGTTCTCGTTGCCATAATCTTGGTTCCCGAAGTGGTGAATCTTTTAAGTGTCCACATTGTGGTTTTGAAGCACATGCGGATGTTAATGCAGCTAAGAATATCGGGGCAGCCGTAAATCTGCCTGAAAAATCGGTTAAAGAACATAAGGTTCCTAATCAGGTTTAAAGCCCACGGATTTATCCGTGGGATATTTACGGTTCCCACCTTTCGCGGTTTTCCAGGGAGTCGCGCTGTGCGTCCACGTCCTCCTCCGGCGGGTCTTCTTCCTGCTCGCGCTCCCACCGGAGCTGCGCCCGGACCTGCGCGCTGGTGGTAGGGTCGT
>DATFYJ010000128.1:0-5340 GCA_035315105.1 Chitinivibrionales bacterium | reverse complement strand
CATGTCATTGCTAACGCCTTTTACACCTTCAACGTCCTTGGCATATTCAGTTGTCAATTCTTTTTGCGCCTCGCTTGACGAATGCCCGTGAAGGGTAACAATCCCGTCTTTCACATCAACATCGGTCTTGAGGCCGCTCACATTCCGATTGAACATGAGCATGGTTTTCACTTTCACACCGATCCAAGCATCGGAGATTTCATTGGGCTGTCCGCCTTTGACTTCCAGTTTGTTGTCCACGCGCACTACCCCGGGAAGTCCGGCAACGGCTTCCTCGGCCAATGATCGATGCGACCACCCCGATACCCTTCCCGTCAACGTGACCACACTGTCGTTTGTTGTGTTGATCTTGATGTTGTCGCCTTTCAAATAGGTCTTGAAAACGTAGGAGTTTTTGGCGGAAGATTCGATACGATCACTCATTTGAGTTGCCAGCAGGGCTCCGGTGGCAGCCAGAACGGCAACCGCCGCCAAAATCATGGTCACAGGATTTAGACTTTTCATGACACGGTCTCCTTTTTGTATAGATGGATCATTTTCCGATAAGAGCGCAATGAACGCTCGTGGATGGCAATGTATAACGCAAGCGCCATGCCGCGCTCCTTTTGCGAATGCCAGGGCGGAAATGAAGTGCCGTGGCGATGCTGCAACGCTAATAAACCTTATTCGAGGGGAAGAATTACTACTTTCAAGAGTGGGTGTCTCATTAACGGGAATCGAGCCTTCCCCCCCCGATGAACCAGTATGCATACATGTCAACACGAAAGCTGGAGATTCGGCAAGGCGGGGCGGTTTGGGGCTTATTGTGCGCTGGGGATCGGCATTGATCATGTCGAGGTGATGGCATTACAATTGCATCTGTTTCTTGTTACCTGCGTAACCCTCGTGCCGCAATTGGAAGAATTGACAGATCTAAAAGAGGGGCTGTGAAGACGAGGCCTCTTGCGGGGAAAGTATCTTGGACGACCACAAGGATGGCAATAATGAAATCAGTTGACACCATTTCCTTTTCAGCTGATGATACCTACTGTTCGGAAGAATACTTCCAACGGATGCTTGTTCTCGAACGGTTGAGGAGCAAGAAAACCGGGAAACCGTTCACCTTGATCCTATTGGACGTCGGCAAGTTGACGAAGGGAAAGCGGACAGAAAAAGCATTCGTCCTGCGCAAGCTGGTGTCGGTATTGAACTCTTCAACGCGCGATATCGATATAAGGGTAAAAGGATGGTACATGTTTGATTCGATAATAGGTATTATTTGTCAGGACGTCAAGGAAAAGCACCACAATGGGGTCACCGGCAGACTAAAGGAAAAGCTCGATAAAGAAGGTGTTTTCCATCTGGCCGGAAGCAAAACCGATGCAATCAAATTGCTCAGTTTTTAATGTCCCCGATTGAAGAACCCCGCGTGTGCTCAGGTTCTGAACGGGTCGCTGCGATTTTGGCCAGTCTTCGATAGAGAGATGAGATAGAAAGACCGAGGGCCTCACACGTTTGGCTTTTGTTACCGTTGAATTTCTTCAGCACCTGCAGAATATGTTTGTCTTCCAGGCCTTCCAGCTTCTGTGATTTCTCACTTTCAAACTCCGGGGAAAGGTCGGGAAAATAGCGGGCAGTAAGGGGCTCGCCCTGTGCAAGCAGCAGTGCCCGGTCCAGCATGTTCTTAAGTTCCCGTGTATTACCCGGCCAGGGGTAGTCGGTAAGCAAGCGCAAGACATCCGGATGAATTGGAAAATGCTCGTAGCCTGAATTCTTCAGAAAATACTCGAGCAGTCCGGGTATTTCCTCTTTGCGTTCTCTCAGCGGGAGCAATTTGATTGGGAAAAGATTGATGCGGAAGTAAAGGTCCCTTCTGAATCCATTTGTCTCTGCCTTTAAATCGTGGTTTGTAGCGCATAGCAACCTGAAATCGCTTTTCCGAAGCGAGTTATCCCCCACTCGCCGGAACGATTTCTCTTCGATGGTTTTAAGCAATTGGGCCTGGGCCGCCGAATCCATGTCTCCAATCTCGTCAAGGAACAGCGTCCCGCCGTCGGCCAATTCGATGAGCCCTTCCCGGTCCTTTACCGCGGAGGTGAAGGCGCCGCGGGCATGTCCAAAGAGCTCGCTGCGAAGGAGTTCGCCTTTGAGAATGGAGCAGTTTACTTCGATAAAAGGCTCCGACCTGCGCTCGCCGTTATAGTGGATCCATCTCGCCAGGACCCCCTTACCCGTGCCTGTCTCGCCCTCCAGAAGTACGACCGAATCACTCTTCGCGGCAATCATCGCGAGTTCCAGCATTTTGTCGTTCGTCGTGTTTTTTCCAAAATACGGTGAGGCTTGGTTAAGAAGGCGCTGCTGAACCCTGTCGCGCTTGCGTATGACCTCAAGCTCAATGCATCTCTCCAATATTACCTTGAGATCATTCATCTCCACCGGTTTGGCGAGAAAGTTCTCCGCACCATATTTGATTGCCTTCACCGCAGTAGGAATATCGCCTATTCCGGTTATGATAATAATCGGCATGCCCGGATGGGAGATCTTCAATTCCGGGATCCACTCGATGGATTGACCGTCGGGGAGGCTCACGTCGAGAATCATCGCATCGAACCGTTCCGAAGCGATGACGGTTTTCGCCGTTTTCAAGCTGCTTGCGCAGGCGAATTGATATTCGCTTTTCGCGAAGTAGCGCGTGTAGGCGTGCTGTGCGGATTCATCGTCGTCAACGAGGAAAATTCGGCGCACCTTCATGGAATACCCCACAATCCTGCGGCAGTCGCCATAAGCAATCTACCGAGAAGTGTTGTTCTGTTGCTGATAGGAAGTTTGATTTTTTGGGAGCGGGCAGGAGCTATTGCAGGTTTTTTTACACTCGCTAGGTTTTTCGCCCTTTTCTCTCCCTCTGTCGTCCGTTCGTCCTGCAGATATGAAAATAGAATAATTACTTCGGCTCAGTAAAGCCAAACGCGGAAATTTTTTGCGGCGCTATTCTGATCACATTGTGAACCATGTTGAGGAAAAACATGCCACCAGGAAACTTATGGACAGAGCCGCGTTCCGCAGCGTATCTTACAAAAAGGACTCGGGTGAGACTTAACAGTGGTCGGCTCTGCAAGGGGGGTGCGCGATGAAAACAGCGGTGTCACAAATCGTCCGGGCCATAGTCTTGTCTGCTGTCGTCCATTCATCGGCCGCACTTATTCCTTCGGACCGGCTCATCGACTGGAGCAATGTGGGCGTCACGGGCGGCATTCCGAACCGGACAGACGTTTATACCACCCTCTCACCCGGCGCGACCGACACGCAGATCAATGCAGCGCTTTCGGCATGCCCGAGCGGCAAGGTGGTGCAGCTTTCGGCCGGGACCTTCAGCGTTGCATCAACCATTTCCGTTCCGTCGAACGTGACCCTGCGCGGCGCCGGTCCCGACTCGACGATTATTGCCTACACCGCCGACGTCGTGCGCGCAATCATGATGAAGGGAGGGTATTCGGACATGGGCTGGACCGCGCCGGTCAACATCGTTTCCGGATATACAAAGGGCTCGAACCAGGTGGCGCTGACGGACGCGTCCGGTTTTGCCGCCGGCAGCTATGTTTACTTAAGCGAACTCAACGACACCACCATCCCGGTGGTCATCACCAACACCAACGGAACCTGCAACTACTGCGGCATCTACGGGTCGAACGGGCTGCGAGCGCGGTTCCAGCTATCGAACGTAACGGCGGTTGCGGGAAATACCCTGACCATCGATCCGCCTATGTTCTTCACGTTTTCCAGCACAAACTCTCCTCAAGCGCTCAAGGCGCCGGCGTACGTTCAGTACGCGGGCCTGGAAGACGTTACGATCCGCAACAACGGCACGAGCCTCGCCACGATGGTCTGGCTTCAGGGCGCGGCGAATTGCTGGGTAAAAAATGTAAACTTGGTGAATTCCGGCTCCCGAGGAATCGACCTCAACTTCGACGTTTACAGAAACGAAGTACGGGAATGCACCTTCACCAACGTGGTCGACCAGTCGAACAGCAACCAGTACGCGCTCCAGATCGAAAACGGCACGGGTAACCTTATCGAGGACAACATCTTCGACAACACCGCAAACGGCATCATCCTGGTTTCGGCAAGCGGCAACGTGTTCGGCTATAACTACATGCACGGTGTGCACCGCACCGCCGGCATGACAACATGGTTCTGGCCCGATACCTGGACGCACGGCAGCCACAGTGCCTTCAATCTGTGGGAGGGAAACGACGAGACCGCCCTGGAGTGGGACTATTACTGGGGCAGTAATTCGCACGACATAGCATTTCGCAACCGGTTCCACGGCAAGGACGAGACCGTCAATTACGATGTGGCCAACCTACAGACCTGCGCCGCCGTTCTCGACTTTCCGAACAATAATTACATGACCGCCATGGGAAACGTTCTCGGCACGGGCGGTTTTGCGACCAAATACGAAGAAACCGGCTATGCCGCCACGAGCCGGGCGATATGGGCCACCCCGCGCTCGGCGTTCGGAACAACGAGCGACAAGGGCTTTACCACCATGCTTCGGCACATGAACTACGATTACTTCACAATTTCAATAAAGCATTGCGGCGACGCGAACGAGCCGGGCTGCCAGGGCGGCGACGGAAGCACTGCGCTGCCGGCGTCGCTGTACCGGTCCATTAAGCCCGCGTGGTTCGGCGCTGCTGCATGGCCGCCCATCGGCCCGGACGTTGCCGGATATGCAACGGATATCCCGGCCAAGATCCGGTTCAATGCAAGAGCAAGCGTCAGGCAGGGCGCGGCAACTTTTGCAGCGCAGGGTTTACTCATGAAAATTCATTCATCTGCCAGCGTGAAGATAGCGTGCAGGATTCCAGAGGCCGGGCGGGTTTTGCTTGCGGTGTATGATGCGGCAGGCAGGCACGTCTCAACGCTTTTTGACGGCCAAAGGGAAGCCGGAGATCTTGCTGTAACGTGGAATGCGACGAAGTGCCTTTCCGGCATCTATTTCGTCGGGTTTATTTCAGGGAAAAATTCACTGGCGGAGAAAGTTGCGATTGTCAATCATTGACAAAAGGGGGATTGCGTGAAATCTATAAAACCTGCCGATTCGTTGTGCGGCCTGCTGCTGCCGCTTGCGTCAATTCTTGTTTTCGCTCTTGCGGCCGCCGTTGCCGCGGCGCCTGCGTATCCGGTAAAGATGAGCGCCAACAAGCGCTATCTGGTCGATCAGAACAATGTTCCCTTCCTTATCAACGGCGATTCGCCGCAGGCGCTCATGGTGAACATCTCCGAGGCCGATGCGGACACATTTTTTGCGGACCGTCAGCAGTACGGGTTCAATGCCGCATGGGTGAACCTCCTGTGCGC
>DATFYJ010000127.1:0-2074 GCA_035315105.1 Chitinivibrionales bacterium | reverse complement strand
CGCATTCCGGTTATGTAAAACGTTGCTCGGTCGACACCTACCGCACCCAGGGGCGCGGCGGCAAGGGCGTGCTGGGCATGGAGTCGAAGGACGACGACTTCGTGGAGTCGCTGTTCGTGGCGTCGGCGCACGCCTACATCCTGTTCTTCACGACCGCGGGGCGCTGCTACTGGCTCAAGGTGTACAAAATCCCCGAGGCGGGCCGGCAGTCGCGCGGCAAGCCCATTGTCAACCTCATCAGCCTGCGGCCCGACGAGAAAATCGCGGCATTCGTTGCGGTGCACGAATTCGACGAATCGCATTTCATCGTGACCGCCACCGAGCGCGGCGTGGTGAACAAGCAACCCCTCGTGGCCTATTCCAATATCCGCAGGGACGGCATCAACGCCATGCACCTCGACGAGGGCGACCGCATGATCGAGTGCAAGCTGACAAACGGCAGCAACGACATGATCCTCGGCACGGCCAACGGCCAGGCCGTCCGGTTCCACGAGAGCGCCGCGCGCGAACTCGGCAGGAACACCCGCGGCGTACGGGGCGTGCGCCTCACGGGCAACGACCGGCTGGTAAGCATGGTGATCGTCGACGAGTCGAACCAGCTGCTCACCGTCACCGAGAACGGCTTCGGCAAGCGCACGGCGGTTGCCGAATACCGCAAGACCAACCGCGGCGGATCGGGCATCATCAACATCAAGACCTCGGAGCGCAACGGCAGCGTGGTGGCGCTCAAGCGCGTGTCCGACGACCACGACATCATGCTCATCACCAAGAACGGCATCGTCATCCGCTGCGACGTGGGCAAGATCCCGGTGATCGGCCGCAATACCCAGGGGGTTCGGCTCATTCACCTTGACGAAGGCGACAAGGTGGTCGACATTGCGATCGTGGAAAAGCAGGCCGAGGCCGACGAGACTTCTCCAGCGCAGGCGAGTCCGGATGCCCCGGCTTCTCCGGAAGCGGCGCCGGAGAACGCACCCGAACCCGGCCCGGAACCTCCTGAACAGAGGCCTGAGTCGCCCGCTCAATAATGACGGCGATGCGCGCCTGCGAACGAAAAGGGCGTTTCTCCCTGCGGAGAAACGCCCTTTTTAATTGAAACCAAGACCCGGTGCTTTGCTCAACGCTACTTGTTTACGACTTGTTTGCGACGTTGATGGCAATGATGAGGGTGGCTATAGCAGTCAGGATGGTTGCAATCTGGAAAATCGCAGTAATTGTTTCCATGAAGACCTTGAAGTTGTTCTGGTACTCGATCTTCTGCGGGACAACCACGACGTCCCCGGGCGCAAGGCCGACTTCCATGACATTGACATTCCGGTTTGTAACAATGCTGCCATTTGCCTTGAATATGTAAACGTTTTTCTGCGCCGCGTTTTCCTTGAAGCCTCCCGCCATTTCAACATAGTACTTCGCTCTCGTATTTCCATTGTCGAACCTGAACGTTGCCGGATTGAACACTTCGCCGATCACCGAAACGATCCCCGCAAGCTTGGGAACGAAAACGCTGTCACCGTCCTCGAGATTGAAATTCCCGTACGCCGCAGGATTGGTAAGGTCAATGACGATCCGCCCTGTTGATTCCTTGGCTCGTAGTTTCGACAGCAGCAGCATTTGTTGCTGCAGAAGCGCCTGCGCCTCAGCAGAAGTCGCGCCCTTTGAGACAAGGTCGGTGGAAAGCTTGACCGCGTCATTCTGAAGCCCGGTCACGTATTCGTCATTTCTTTTCTGCTCAAGGTTTTTCACCGACACACGGCAGACCATGGATGCGGGAAGGTATGCTTCCGGGGTAAATCCTCCCGCCCTCTCGATGATATGCCCAAGGGTCTCTTTTTCCAGAATGACATATTCTCCCGGAAACACGAATTCGCCCTTTAAAACAACCCGCCGCTCGTCCTGCCAGCCCTTTTTGGTGCGGATGTAAACCCTGTCAAATTTCTTGAGCACCATATTGCTGGAGGAATCGTTGGCGAGCGCGCAGGACACGCAGAAATCGATCTTTTCGGTGGACACGATTTCACCGCTGTAGTTCCGGCGGTATATTTCGCCGTGCTCCGGGCTTGCCTGCTCGGTGAGC
>DATFYJ010000126.1:0-2196 GCA_035315105.1 Chitinivibrionales bacterium | reverse complement strand
AATCATTCGATTGGCAATTTTAACCTTGCCCGGTTTACCGTTGAGGTATGGGTCTGCTCATCGGTAAATCTCATTAATCCCGGCTCCTTCTACAACTACCGATCGATTTTTGACAACAGCTTTACCGGTTTGTCCATGAGCGAGATCAGAGGCGGGTATGCGGTTGAAAATTCGGACCTGGGAATTCCCTACTTGGGGGTCAGCACGGCGGATGGAACAGGCTGGATTGACGCTATGTCGGATTCCGCGATGCTTCCGGGGCGTTGGTATTTTCTTTCGGCAACGTACGACGGCGCAAACCTGAGGTTTTATGTCAACGGCGCCCAGAAATCTCAAACGCCGTTTGTCGGCCCAATAAAACCGACAAAGAATAATGCCCGAATCGGATGTCAATTTCAGGTGTTTGATACAACGGGAACCGTCGGCGCAAATAGAAACTGGTTTGTCGGCAGGATAGACGAGCTGAAGCTCTACGGCGATGCGTTTCCTCCAGATTCTGTCCGCGCCCATTATGGCGCATCATTTTCACGATGCGGCGCTCATTTTGATATGCCCACACTTATTGCAGGGGCCGACCAGGAGGTTTGGCTTCCTATCTACATGAACAACAATGATACCGGCCTGGTGCTGTCAAACTGCGACATCACGTGCAAATTCGATTCTTCGGTAATTGCGTTTGTCGATGCAACCAATCAACAGGGGATCTGGAGCAACTGGACGATCAATTCACATAGCGCCGGCTCAAATGCCGTTGCCCTGACACTGGGAGCTACGGGAGCGCAGAGTCAGGGAAACTGCGGGGAAATTGCCCGCTGCAGGTTCAAGATCAATCCCGGCGCCGGCGTCGGTCAATCGTCACCGGTCGCATTTTCAAAGGTGTTACTAAACGAAAGCAATCAGCAGGCAGCGTCGACGGTGGACGGTGAGATTACCGTCGCCGAATCCGCCGTTGATCATTGCATCAAGAGCAGTTCTGCGTATGGGTCGGTCTTTTTACCCGCTCCCGCAGGATTTACCTTTATCAATCGTACGCATCAGTCGGGAACGATTGTGGTGCATTCTGTTCAGGGAAAGCGAGTAGGCGCCCGTATTTTTTCCGAATCGGAAAGCCAAGTGACGATTCCGCTGAAAAATGTCGCATCCGGTGTCTATTATGTTACAGTTCGGACGGCATCGACCTCACAGATGAAGCCGGTCGTGGTGCGTTGATTTTTGCCTGCTTGAGAAGGTTTGCGTTGAGCCCGAGGTGATAAAACGAAATGGGCGAATGGACTATTTGACATAGGGCGACAGCGCGCGCAGCCTGGCAACAATAGCGGGCATGGCCGCGAGAACCGCGTCGATGTCCGCGTCGGTGTTGTAGCGGCTCAGGCTGAACCGCACCGAGCTGTGCGCAAGGGTGTAGGGCACGCCCATGGCCATCATCACGTGGGAGGGCTCCAGCGACCCGCTCGTGCACGCCGAGCCGGATGACGCGGCAATACCCTTTTCGTCAAGCAGCAAAAGGATTCCCTCGCCCTCGATGAACTCGAAGCTGACGTTGGTGGTGTTGGGCAGGCGCATGGTTTTGTCGCCGTTCAGATGCGCGGCCGTGCAGGTGGCAAGCAGTCCGGCCTCGAGGCGGTCTCGCATTCGCTTTACGCGGGTATTTTCGTCCGTCAAGTTCGCTCCTGCGAGCTCGCACGCCCTGCCGAGCCCCACGATGGACGCCACGTTCTCGGTGCCGGCGCGCATGCCGCGCTCCTGGTGTCCGCCCACGAGGAACGGCGAAATCTTTGTACCCTTGCGCACATACAGCGCGCCCACCCCTTTAGGGGCGTGCAGCTTGTGGCCCGAGAGCGACAGCATGTCGACGGCCGACAATTTCATTGACATGGGAATTTTGCCCACGGCTTGCACCGCGTCAGTGTGGAACACCGCGCCCTTGTCGTGCGCGAGAGAAGCGAGCTCTTCCACGGGAAACAGGACGCCGGTTTCGTTGTTGGCCCACATGAGCGTGAGAAGCGTGTCGGGGTCCATAGGCGCTCGCGCCACCTGATCCGGCGCAATAAGGCCGCTGCCGGAAACGCCCACCTCGGTGACGTCGTAGCCGTCGGCCTTAAGGCCGTGGCACAGGGACCGGACGGCCGGGTGTTCAACGGTGGAGGTGATGATGCGGCTGCGCGCCCTATGCGCTTTTGTAAAGCCAACCACCGC
>DATFYJ010000125.1:0-4061 GCA_035315105.1 Chitinivibrionales bacterium | reverse complement strand
TGGTGGTGAGGACCGCCGGTCCTACAATGAGAGGCACGCCGACCGGCACCGCGCCCAGGCTCTGGACATCGACGCGGCGATGGAGCTTTTCAACCGCGATCAGGTCGTACAGCGACAGGGCGAACAGGAGCGCGCCGCCCGCGATCATGAAATCGGACACCGTGATATTGAGGAGGCTGAGAATGAATTCGCCGAGCGCGCAGAACACCAGCGCCACGGCCATCGCGGTGATTACCGACTGGGCAACAATCTTTTGCACCCTGCGAATGTCCACGCCGGCGGTCAGGCTCATGAAAAGCGGCAGGATTCCTATTGCGTCAACCGCAACAAAGAGCGGGACAAAACAGAGCCAGAAGGTTTTCATCATGTTCCCGCCCAGGATTACCGCTGGAGATTGTCAGCATATTTTTCAACTGTCAACTGCCAACCGTCAACTGTCAACTGTCAACTTATTTCTTACGTTTCCTTAAAATTGTAGGTAATATGGTACATATCTTCCATCTTCTTGGTGGAGACCTTGAATCCCGAATTGTAAAACACGGCGAGCATGGGCTGGTTCTGCTCGAGCACCTCGGCGTCGAACCCGAGCACGCCGCGCTTCCGGGCGATATCGGTGAGCAGGTTGAGAAGGTCGGTGCCCATGCCCTTGTCCTGCCATTCGTCGCGCACGAGAAACGACACTTCGGCCTTGTTGGTCGACATGTTCAGGTGGTAGCTGCCGAGCCCCACCATCTGCTCCCCGCCCATGTCCTGGATGAGCCCCACGATCACCATGTCCTTGGAGAAATCGCAGTTTGTAAAGTCCTGCACAAACCGGTGCGGGAACGCCTTGACCGGCATGAAGAACCGGAATGCGATCGACCGTTCCGAAAGCGCGTAGCACATGTCGCGCAGAAGCTTGTCATCGGTGGGACGGATGGGCCTGAAATAGAGCTGCGTGCCGTCGGCAAGGGCCTTTTCCACCTCGAATTCCCCCGGCTTGGGCGCATTGGCCGACGGCAGCTCCTTCTGGTGCGGGTATATGTAGTTGCGCAGTTTGGCCTCTTTGAGGATCTCGTTGCGGAAATCGGGATGGGCAACCTGGGTGAGCGCGAGCACGCGCTCGCGTATGTTCTTGCCGAACAATTCGGCCACGCCGTACTCGGTGACCACATAATGCACGTCGGCGCGCGTGAGCACCACACCGGCGCCCTCGGTGAGGCGCGGGACGATGCGCGATTTGGTCCACTGCTTTGCCGTCGACGGAAGCGCGATGATGGCCTTTCCTTCCTTGGCCCGCACCGCACCGCGGTTGAAATCCACCTGGCCGCCCACGCCGCTGTAAAAATTGAACCCTATGGAATCGGAGCAGACCTGGCCGGTCATGTCGACCTCGAGCGCCACGTTGATCGCGATCATCTTGTTGTGCTGGGCGATCACGAACGGGTCGTTGACATATTCGGAAGGCCGGAACTCGAACACGGTGTTTTCGTGGATGTAATCGTACAGCCGTCGCGTGCCGAGGCAGAAGCTCGCCGTCACCCGCCCGCGGTTGATGGTCTTGTGGCTGCCGTTGATCACTCCCTTTTCGACAAGCGGCATGATGGCGTCGTTGAACATCTCGGTGTGGATGCCGATGTCGTTCTTTTCTCCCAGGTACCGCAGCACCGCCTGCGGAATGTTGCCGATGCCCACTTCGACGGTGGAGCCGTCGTCCACGAGCGAGGCCACGTTGCGCGCGATTGCGTCGACCGTGGCGTCGGATTCAGGAAGGCTGTATTCGAGGATGTCGCAGTCGCTTATCACCATGGCGTCCACGAGGTCGGCGGGGATGAAGGAATCGCCGTAGGTGCGCGGCATCTTTTCGTTGATTTCCGCGATCACCATAAGACTGTTCTCGGCCGCGGCCTTCACGATGTCCACCGAAATCCCGAGGCTCAGGTTGCCGTTCTTGTCCGGCGGGCTGGTCTGGATGAGCGCGACGTCGAGCGGGATCCTGCCGAGCTTGAACAGCGAGGGAATTTCCGAAAGGAAAATGGGGACGTAGTCCCCGCGGCCGCTTACGATGCCTTCGCGCACGTTGGGCGCCAAAAAAAAGCTGCACGTGCGGAATTTCTTGCTGTATTCCTCGCTGATGTACGGCGCCTCGCCCTGGGTGAGCAGGTGGTAGATTTCGGCGTCCACGATTTCGTTGTTGCTCGATACGAGTTCGGACACCAGTAGCTGAGGCTGGCCGCACCCGGTGCCGATGAGGATGCGCGCGCCGGGCCGGATCCGGGAAATGGCCTGGTTCGCTGTTGTCAACTTTGCCTTGTACCGTTCCTTCCAGTCAGTCACGCCTGCTCCTTTGCAAGGATTATCCTTGCGTCAACCACCACGGCGCCGTCGCCCTCCTGCCCAGCCTTGAGCGGGTTGATGTCGATCTCTTCTATTTCCGGAAAATCCATCACGAGCTGCGAAAGCCTCTGCAGATTGAGCACGATGGCGTCGATGTCGACCGGTTTCTCGCCCCGCACGCCCTTGAGCAGTTTGTAGGTCTTGACGGATTCGATCATCTTCCTGCATTCCTCGGCGGTCACCGGGGCAAGGGAGAACGTGACGTCCTTGAGCACCTCCACAAAGATCCCGCCCAGCCCGAACATGAGCATGGGGCCGAACTGCGGGTCGCGCTTCATGCCGAGGATCACTTCCCTGCCGCCCATAGCCATTTTTTCAAGCAGCATGCCGCGGATGTCGGCGTCGGGCATCCTGCGCTTGATGCGCAGCATCATGAGCTCGAACGCGTCCTCCACGGCCGAGGCGCTGGAAAGGCCGATCCTCACCCCGCCCACGTCCGATTTGTGAAGGATGTCGGGACTCGAGATTTTCATGGCGAGCGGGTACCCGGCCTCGTTGGCGAAGCGCACCGCCTCGCCGGCCGTGGTCGCCAGGATGCCGCGCGGCACGTCGAAGTTGTACGCCTTGAGGATTGCCTTGGCGTCGAATTCGCCGATCTCGTACATCTTGCGGTAGCGGTACGAGCGCAGGAGCTTGATCACCGGATTGCGGTTCACCGCGAACCGTTCGACCATCCTGAGCCGGCGCGCCTTGTACCGTGCATATGCCACCATCTCGTTCATCGTCTTCGCGGTGCGTTCCGGTATCGGATACTGCGGGATCCGGTTCTCGCGCAGGATGGCCACGCCCTTCGAAATGATCCCGGCGCCCATGAAGCAGGAAAGGACCGGCTTCTTGAATTTCTTCGACACGCGCACGATCTCCTGCGCCGCCCCAACATCGTCGGTGACCTTTTGCGGGGTGAGGATGACCACCAGGCCGTCCACCGTCTCGCTCGACAGCAGGATTTCCATGGCCTTGCCGTAGGTTTCGCCGGTTGCATCGCCCAGCACGTCCACGGGATTGTGCACCGAGGCTGCGGGCGGCAGCAGTTTCTGAAGCTTCGCGCAGGCGTCGTCGTCGAGCTTCGCCATTGCGAGGCCGGCCATTTCGATGGCGTCGGTCATCATGATGCCGGGACCGCCCGCGTTCGTGACGATGGCGATCCTGTCGCCGGCAGGCAGCGGCTGGTATGCCAGGGCGGTGGCGACGTCGAACAGGTGCTCTATGGATTCGGCCCGGATCACGCCCGTGCGCTCGAACGCGCTGTCGTACGCCGCGTCGGCGCCCGCCAGACTTCCGGTGTGCGACGACGCTGCCGCCGCGCCCGCCTGCGTGCGGCCCGCCTTGAGGATAACAAGGGGCTTCTGCTTGCCGAGGCGTTCCGCGACCCGCATGAAGTCCTGGCCGCGCGGTATATCTTCGAGGTACGCGGTGACTACCTTCGTGTTTTCCTCGTTGCGGAGGTTTTCAAGCAATTGCACTTCGTCAAGGGCCGCCTTGTTGCCCATCGAAACGAGGAGCGAGAAGCCGACGTGATTGCTGGACGCGATGTCCTGAATCGCCGTGATGAGCGCGCCCGACTGCGACACAAAGGCAATGTTCCCCGGCTCTCCAAGGGGCTGGCCGAACGAGGCATTGAACCGCTGCACGGGGTTGATGATCCCCAGACAGTTCGGCCCGAGCAGGGTGATGCCCGCCTGCCG
>DATFYJ010000124.1:0-7678 GCA_035315105.1 Chitinivibrionales bacterium | reverse complement strand
TGGCCTTCGACGTCACCAAGGCCGACAGCGACAATTTCTACGAAGACGTCCAGCGCTTCGACCGCGTGTTCACCAAGGTGCACCAGAATTACGTGGAAGGAATCGAGTCGAAGAAGCTCGTGGACAACGCGATCGAGGGCATGCTTTCTATTCTGGACCCCCACAGCAACTACTTTGAGAAGAAACAGTTCGACGAGCTGATGATACAGACCGAGGGGAAATTCGGCGGCCTGGGCATCCAGATTGCGATACGCGACAAAGTACTCACTGTGATGACGCCGATTCCCGGCACGCCGGCCGAGCGTGCGGGCATTCAATCCGGCGATCAGATCCTCAAGATCAACGGCAAATCCACTGAGGGGATAACGATTGACGAAGCGGTGTCGAAGCTGCGCGGCGCGCCGGACACCGAGGTGGGCATCACCATACGCAGGCGCGGAGAGCCCAAGGACCTCGACTACAAGATCACCCGGGCCATCATCCGCATCAAGTCGGTGCCGTACACCGGCGTTTTCGGGGACGGCATAGGCTACTTTTCGCTCAAGACCTTCTCGCAGGACGCCGGCAGCGAGGTGGAAAAGGCGCTCCGCGAGCTGCTCAAGCACAATATCAAGGGCATGATCTTCGACCTCCGGTACAATCCCGGCGGGCTGCTTCCCGAGGCCATCGAGGTGGCGGAAAAATTCCTGCCGAAGAAATCCCTCGTGGTGTACACGCGGGGCCGCGTGCCCGGGCAGAACCACGAATACTTCGCGGGCTCCAATCCGGTGCTGCCGCCCGACATCCCGCTTATCGTGCTTGTCAACAACGGCAGCGCCAGCGCATCTGAAATCGTGTCGGGCGCCATCCAGGACTGGGACCGCGGGCTCATCGTGGGAGACACCACGTTCGGCAAGGGTTCGGTCCAGAGCATCCTTCCCATCGACGAGGTGAACCACCTCAAGCTCACCACCGCGTTCTACTATACGCCGTCGGGCCGGTGCATTAACAAACCGGAGAACGGCATCCGGGGCAAGAACAAAAAATCCGAGGATGACGAGGAGGAGGGCGCGGGCAAGGACTCAACCGCAAAGGCCGCCGACACGTCGAAGACCTCCGGCAAGGACACCACCACCTACCGCACCAAGAACATGCGCATTGTGCACGGCGGCGGCGGCATCATCCCGGACACCATCGTACAGTGGAAAATGCCCGATCTCGCGATCCGCACGCTGTTTCTCAAGGACGTGTTCTTTTCATTCGCGAATTACGAGTACCCGAGGCTCGCGGCCAGGCACCTGAAGGCCGATGAAAAGTTCACGGTCAGCGACCAGGTGATGAAGGACTACGGTCATTTCACGGATTCCATCGGGTTCAAGTACCAGAGCTACGCGCAGCTCGTGTTCGATGAATTCAAGAACAGGGCGGGCATCGCCGATTCCTCGAAGGACACCGCGAAGAAGGGCGCCGATTCGTCGGCGTACTCTCTTGTCAAGAAACCGGAATGGACCAAAGAGGAGGCCGGCGTCCTCAAGAAGGTGTCGCAGCAGATGGCCGCGATCCTTGCGGAGGAAAGCAGGCGCGAGCTCGCCAAGGACGACGCGGAGATCCGCAATTACCTCCGCGAGGCGCTCATGGTGCGGGAAATGGGACAGGACAATGAGGCCGTATACCGCGCCAAACTGCAGAACGACGATCAATTCAAGAGCGCTCTCGCCATTCTGTCGAACAAGACGATGTACGAGAACCTGCTCAAGCCGAAGGTGAAAACGAAGCAGCAGGAGCCCTCGAAGAAGTAGATACATACTCTAGGGGAACACATACGGGAGTGACGCCATGATCCAGTATTTGAGAAACAATGCCGCGATAATAATGTGGGTGGTGATCGTCGCATTCATCGCGACCATCGTGTTCGCCTGGGGCATGGACCTTTCGTCCCGCAACAGGGTGAAGGACGCCGTCGGCAAGGTGAACGGCAAGGAGATTTCGCTGCGGACGTTCGAGCGGGAAGTGAGCATGGCGCGCGAGAAGGAACGCGACCAGTCCGGCGGCCCCGAGGCCGCAGCGTACCAGAGCAGGATGGTCCCGCACCAGGTGTGGGAGACCGAGGTGAAACGGATCCTGCTCCGCGACGTGTTCGACGGGATAAAGATCGGCGCGTCGGCCGACGAAGTGTTCGAATTCATACGGAGGAACCCTCCGCCGGAGGTGACCGCGGCCAAGGAATTCCAGACCAACGGCGCGTTCGACACCGCGAAGTTCGTGTCGTTCCTTAACAAACCGGAAATCTACGAGAACCAGGGAATGCTGGAATTCGAGCATACCATCCGCGATTTCTCGGTCCCGGTCCAGACCCTGCGGCTCCTGCTGTCGGTGCAGGATTTCCCCACCAACGCGGAGCTCGCCTATGAATACAAATTGCAGAACGAGAAAGCGGCGTTTGAGTACGCGCGGGTGAATGTGACCTCATTCTCGCCCGACAAAATTTCCGACGCCGCCGTCGCCGCCTACTACGAGGCGCACCAGGACTCCTTCGCCACGCCCGACCAGGCCGACCTCTACTTTGTTAAGATCCCCAAGACCCCTACCAAGGCGGACATCGACTCCATCTACAAGGAGATGGTTACCCTGCGGCTGAAGATCAAACCCGGCGATTCCTCGTTCGCCGAGGAGGCCAAGCTCGAATCCGACGACGAGTCCACGTCCCCGCAGGGCGGCGATCTCGGCTGGATCGCAAAGGGCTCGCTGCCCATGATGCCGGAATTCGATTCGGTCCTTTTCGCGACGCCCCCCGGCCTGGTCTCCATGCCCCTGCGCACAAAGCTCGGGTACCACCTCATATATGTTGATAAACGGGAGACAAAGGACGGCAAGCAGACGGTCAAAGCGCGCCATATTCTCCGGAAGATCGCGCCGTCCGGGGAAACCATAGACCGCCTCAATGCCATGGCCGACAGCGCGCACGGCATCATCGCTTCCGACGGAATAAGGAACGTGGCGAAGAGAATTCCGACCGCCATCGTGGATTCGACCGGACTTTTCAAGCGCGGCGACCTGGTCCCGAAAGTGGGGATAGTCAACGGCGCCGCGTCGCATGCCTTCAACCGCGCCGAAGGCGAAGTGTCGGACCTTCTCGAAAACGACGACGGGTACTACATTTTCCAGGTGAAGCGCAAGGTGAAGAAGGGAATTCTGCCCCTCGAAGTCGCCAGGGAGCGCATCGAAACCATTCTCAGCGAGGAAAGCAGGCTGGCAAAGGCGAAAAAATATTTCCAGGATTTTCTCGCCAAGGTGCCGGACAAGAACGATGTGGCCTACTATTCGAAATACGACACTCTCGTGGCCTCGGGCATCACCGACACGGTCGCGCACCTGCAGTACACGGCGGTGGGATTCAACAACCCGGCGGTGGCCGCCGCTTTTGCGCTGCCCGACGGCAAGGTGTCGGACATGATACCGGTGAGCGGCGCGTTCTGCGTGGTGAAACCCGTGTTCCACAAGAAGGCGCCGGCGACGATCCAGTGGGATTCGCCAGAAATCAACGCCATCAAAGTAAGGCTCGTCACCGAGACCGCGGAGAAGAACTTCGAAAACTGGTACAACAGCCTGAAGAATTCGGCGAAAATAGTAGATAATGTAAACCAATTTTATTTAGACTAGCTTATAATAAGCGTTTTCGTGTTGATGATCCCAATTTGTGGGGCAGTGTGAGCTGCCCTTTTTTATTTGCTATTGGCATAATAAATAGAAATTCATTTGGAGGGGGAAGTGTACCCCGTCGGGTACTTCCAAGGGTCGTCCTCCTGGGGTCCAGCCAACCGGCGCATTGTAGGGGCACATCATGATGTGCCCTTGTTATTGTTTTCGCGTCGGTTGTCTGGACCCACACCCCCTCGTGGGTAGCCCCCTAGAGAGTGGATAGGCGAGATAGACACTTCGGCCGCGGGGGCACCACGAAGAGCGGTTGGAGAAAAACAAAGAAATCAAGACAGCAATCTGCAAGGTTTGGCATTGTCATTCCCGCGAAAGCGGGGCCACGACTTTGCCCCCATATACATGACGAGAGCAGAGGGCTTGCCAATCCATTATTTCGTCAGAAAAAACGACGAACGAAGTACACCATTCGTGCCGGTAATTGACATTAGATAGGCGCCTGCCGATAATCCCGATAGCGGAATACTCAGGATTCCGCTAGCAGCTTCATGTGTGGCTGAATAAATTCTTTTCCCCGCGATAGTAAACAATTCAACCGTGACCGGGCCATCAGACGAGGGCAGTGATACGGCGACGTTGGTTTTGTTGATGTTGATTCTGAGATTGCCTGCGGACGGCTGCTTGTTTTGAAATTCACGGTTATTTGTCGGTATCATTTCCGAAAGCGGCCTGCGCCATACGGCGTTGCCGGCCACGGCATAAACAGCGTTTCCGCTTATGACAAGAGATGAAACGGGAATAACCGTAATTGATGAAACAGTACTGTCCACGAGTCCGGCATTGACCGAAGCCCAGCTTGTTCCGTTATTGGTGGAAAGGTAAACGCCGCCCCACGTAGCGGCAAAGATATTGTTGCCGGTCGCGGCAAGACAAAAGACCTGCGCGCTTGGCGGTCCGAAATTGACCGCGGTCCAGCTTGCGCCGTTGTTGGCGGAAACGTAAAGACCGCTTTCCATTCCAACAGTGTCCGGCGCAACGGTAATATTGCCGCCGTTCTTGGAATCGACGGAAATTACCGGGATATTCGGCCCGTTATAAATCGTGGGCGTCACCACGGCAAAGATATTGTTGCCGCTTGCGGCCAGACACGCAACAGTGCTGCTCGGGGGGAGTCCTGAGTTGACCGCGGTCCAACTCGTTCCGTTGTCTGTGGAAAGAAAAACACCGCCGCCGTCGGTTCCGGCAAAAATACGGTTGCCGTTCATCGCAAAAGACAAGATGGTCATATTCGTCAGGCGGGAATCGACAGAACTCCAGGTGGTTCCATTATCGGCAGAACGGTAAAAATAGCTATACGCCCCGGCAAATACGGTATTGCCGCTCACGGCAAGAGACAGAATGCCCACAGCCACCGGACCAATCGAAGTCCAGTTTGTTCCGTTATTGGCGGAACGAAGAACGCCGCCGCAGGAAGTCCCGGCAAAAATATTACTGCCGCTTGCGGCAAGACAAAGGATATTGCTTCTCAAGACTAAGAAGCAGTTCATGGGCGGGGGGCATGGGCAATAAGGGAATCCCGAATCTACCGCAATCCAATCGGTCCCGTTATCGGTGGAAAGGTAAATGCCGTTATCAAGCGTTCCGGCAAAGATATTATTGCCACTGACGGCAAGCGCAGTCGGGCCCGAACCAATCCCCTTGCTTGTTTGCACCCACTGAGCATTTGACGTAAACGTAAATAAGACCAGCAAACCAATGACGACGACAGGAATCTTCACTTTTTTCATACGTGCCTCCTGCAGTCCGCCCTTTGAGGTTTAATATAAATAATAGTCGATGAAACGGATGGAAAAGTTCAAGAAATGGGAAATTCAGATTTTTTGGGAATAAGGCAAACTACGTAGACAATTCAAGTAAGAAGGATGGGCGCCCCGCCGCTTTACGAGATAGAAAACCAGCTGGGCGTTCCCCTCGCTTCGCTCGGGTCGGTTCTCCTTCCGGTCTCGGCCTGCGGCCTCGGGCTGCCTGCCACAAGGGCCCTGCGGGCCGTGGTCAGGCAGCACCGCGCTCCGGCGCGGCCTCCAGTCGCCCCTAACGCGGCGCAGAAGAACATTGTCCACTCCACTCATTCTGCCTTCGCTTTTTTCAGTATACCGAGAAACATTTCGTCATCAGTAATATTTTAGTGCCACCGCTCACTGCGGTGCCCCCGCAGCCGAGGTGTCTATCTTGCAAGTAAAGTATCTAGGGGGCTACCCAGGAGGGGGTGTGCCCCAAGACCCCGCAGTCCCGCGGGACGAGGAGGCTTGGGGCCAGGGGGAAACTTCCCCCACCAAAATATCTTTTACGAGCACCGGGGCGCCCAGCTCTTTCTTCTCTTGTTCTTCTCGTTACGCAAAATCAATTAAGAATAAAACCCTATAGAATAATTTCAACGACTACCCCGAACGCTCCTTTTTTTGTTTTATGCCCCATAAAATAAAAGTTACCTGCCTTTACATTTTCACTTTCCAGAAATGTTTTTAAGACATTTTCTCTTTCAGATGAGAAGTCCAGTGCAAAATTAAACTGTTCATTTGTTGCTTTCACACCTCTGAGAGCGATTAATCTTTTGGAATACAAATCAGTGATCAGTGTGCTGCCACGAGCAGAGTGCTCCTTGACCGCTTGTATTGTTTTTCGGACATCATTTTCAGAGATGTAAAGTGTTACGCCTTCCCATAAAAAGATGGTTTTTTTGTCCGGATTAAAACCGGCATCCATTAACTTTTCAAGCCAGTTGTCCTTGGAAAAATCCACTTCAACAAACGTAACATGAGATACCTCAATACCGGCTTGTTTCAGGCATTTTACTTTTAGTCTTTGTGTTGCCGGCTGGTCAAGCTCGAAAAACGTCAAGTTGTTTTGCTTAAGGTTTCCATAACACCTTGTGTCGTATCCGGCTCCCATGACAACAAATTGCTCCACCTTATCTTTTGAGTTATTGACCAGGCGATCAAAATGAACTGTTCTGGTAATGGCTACGTTTACCATGCCCTCCTTGCCCTCTTCCTGAATTGATGCAAAGCCCCTATGTTTTCCGCTGAGTTTATACCGCAGATAGGCCGGAAAAAAGAATACCCACGAACCAAATTCGTAAGTGTTGGGAAGAACCCGGTATAACTTGACCGAAGCCGTGTCTCTTCTAAGGCCAAAAACGTCCATCAACCACCTGGCGCTGATAAGGGAAACGGCTGTACCCGAGACACCCAACTTTTTGCTTACAAAAACCTGCTTATAGGTGGCTATGATTCCGACGATTATTACCAGGGGAATAATTGCAATCTGGGTGATGATGAAAACCAATAAAGCAATAAACTCCATGGCAGTATGCTCCTTGGGCGTTAAAATAAATGAAGACCGCGAAAATTAAGGGGAAATTGTGGACAGTAGGCGAGGGGTTGACGGCGGGGGAATGCAAGGAGTGGTTAGGCGGGACGATGCACGATCAAGGCCTGCACTGAGTCCTTCGGCAGGCTCAGGACAAGATTCGTCGAAGTGATGATCGTGGCACACGGGTTATGGTTGAGACTAGGATAAGGGGCAGGGCACCCGGCGAGCGGAGCGAAGCAATCTGCCGTTGATTCTTCAAAATAGTAATCTCTTTTGACCTCACCCCCGGCCCCTCTCCCTCGTCAGGGACTTCCAAGGGTCGTCCGCCAGGAGAGGGGACTGACAGATGCGAAAGCCGCAACAAGCATTGCGCAGTGTCCAATGCGCCGCGCTAGGCCGGACCGGAGGGTGAGCCAAAGCGAATTGCCGGCCGACTCCGGCCGAGGGCCATCGGGGCGGTCCGGCAACGAGGCGAGTAGCCGAGCCCGGAGGGAGGGCCGCCGCTGCGAAGCAGCGGAGCGCCAACTTTTTCTTCTCTTATTCTTCTCGCTATGCAACCAACGCCGAATACTCGTGTCGCACCTTGGCGTAAAAATCGGTCATTTCGCCGTTGATCTTCTGAAGGGACGGGGTAAAGCGGAAAAACGAAGAGGTCTTGAAAAGGGAATTACGG
>DATFYJ010000123.1:0-6878 GCA_035315105.1 Chitinivibrionales bacterium | reverse complement strand
GACCTTCGGTGGCCCACGATTTGTTGTTTTTGGCCGCACAGGGCACCCGCGCGAAATGTCAACTCCGCAAAATGTTAGTATCTGGCATTTCTAAATTATAGGGAGGAAATTTAATGAAAGATAGTCTGAAGAATGAAGAAGCCCAAAGAAACGTTACACCGCCACCATACCTTGTATCATATGCTTTTACAAAAAAATGTAATCTCAAGTGCAAACATTGTTATAGCGATGCTGCTGAGGAGTGTGCACAGGATGAACTTTCAACCGGTGAGGCGGAAAAAGTATTGGACGAATTTGCCCACCTGGGAATAAAACTCCTGATTTTCGATGGCGGAGAGCCTCTTTGCAGGGAAGATATTTTTCACCTCGCCAGGTACGCATCAGGAAAAGGATTAAGAGTGGTTGTTGGCAGCAATGGTACCTTGATCAATATGGACATGGCTGAGAAATTAAAATCTTCCGGCATTATGGCGGTGCAGATATCCATAGATGGTGCTAACGCCCGGACGCATGATTGGTTTCGGGGAGAAGATGGCTCCTTCAATAAGGCGATGGAAGGCGCCAGGGCATGCAAGGCAACGGGATTGCCTTTTCAGTTTGGCATGACCATCAGAAGAGGCACGCTGAACGAAATACCCGATATGTTGAAACTGGCAGTAGACTCCGGAGCGACCGCTGCGGAATTTTTTGACTTGGTCCAGGTTCAAAGGGTCAAGAGGGAGATTCCCAATGAGGTATTGACACCGGACGAAAGAAAGAAGGTTATGCAATGGCTGGCGGAGGCCCAACGAGATTGCCCGATAATAATAAGAGTGCCCGGCTGTCCCATGTACACGTTACTACTTCAGGAGAAGGATATACAGCCCAAACATTTTCCGGCCGGTTTACTTAAAAGAATTCCCTATCACGGAAGAGGATGCGCGGCCGGGATGCCGAATGGCTACCTGACAATCCTTCCCAACGGGGATGTCATAGGATGCATGCTTCTCCAGATAAAGCTGGGTAATGTCAAAAAGGAAAGCATCACGCAGATATGGAACAATTCCCAGATTCTGCTGCGGCTCAGAAATCGGAACTTATTGGAAGGAGAATGTGGCCGATGTATCTACAGGGACAAATGTGCCGGGTGCCGTGGAAGAGCCTATGAAGAGACAGGCAATGCGCTGGCAACCGATCCCGGCTGTTGGGTTAACATCGAAGGAAAATTATTATGAAAGATTTGCATTTGATCGGTTTGGTCCTGGGTTTCTTTATGGTATTGCTCACCGGATTGGGGCATGTCATTATTATAAAAGGGCAGTATCATTTCGGCGTTAAATTCTGGCCCTTGTTCCTGATTCTTGGTCTTTTATCCGTCACAGCTTCTGTTTTTGTAAAGGGTGCTCTTTTATCAGGTGTATTAGGAATTGCCGGCTTCATATTTTTATGGTGTATTTATGAGCTTTTCGAACAGGAAAAGCGTGTCGAAAAAGGGTGGTTTCCCAGGAACCCCAACAGCAGGACATGATATGCAATGAGCACATTGCCTTACATCCGCAACAGGCCCATGATTGGCCGGGGGCCGCAAACGTCTGTTCGGCATTTGCACTGTCCAACCGGCCATCACGTCGTTAGCGTATAATAAGGGATATCTTTTATGGCATTTTTATCGGTCAATGGATATCCCCGTGAAACATATCCACCTGCTGCCGAAATACACAAGCTCATTGAAAATCTGTCGGAAGACAAAGATTCCTTCATCATTGCGGAAAAACAAGATGGAAACATATTCATTCAATGTTGCAAAACCGACGGCAAATTTATTCTGCAATACGATGATGGAACCAAATTGAGCAAATGCAAAGAAACTTCGCTTAATGTCGCACAGATTGTAAACATATTCCAGGCATTTAATTCCAATTCAACTATCTGGAAAAGCAGATTGACATGGGAAGAAGTCGATTTGAATTCGTATTCGATGCCGGGCATATACCCCGAATTGATAAAATTCCTCAGAAACAATCCCTGGGTAATAGTTGTATCAATTGCCATTGTTGTTGTAGCTGCAATTTTAGGCTGTTATCATTTTATCCCGTTTATAAAATAGGGAAAAATGCTCATTTACAAAACTCTAACCCGCGCCACGCGCACAACAGAAAGGTTCGTCCTATGCGCCTGCTTCAATCCGCGCTCATCGCCGTGTTCGCCGTCTGTGTCTGTCATGCCGAGAGCAACTGGAAAATGGTGTCCGGGGAATTGTCCGTTATCAAGAAGATAAAGGGCGATTTCGACCGCGACAACAAATACAGCGTTTTATCCTACAACACGGTTTCGGGAGAAGTGAGGTATCTGAACCCGTCATTCGGCACTTCGGAAATAAATGATTCGTGGACCGTTCTTCGCCAACCCCAACAGACACGCGGGAGCTTCGAGATGGTTTTTGCGGAACACACCCTCATCAAGGGCATCAATCCGGGCAGCGTGGATGGGCAAAGCCTTTATTCCGCGTTTCTTTTGGACAAGAGCAACGGAATGGTGTGGAGGCTCGTGGCAACATTGGGTGAACGGGACATGGCAATGAAGTGGATGCAATTGCCTATGCCGGCGGCGGAAGGAAATGCGGAATGGTCCATGTCGGGTGCCAAGTACTCCATTATGGAATTGGGAAATGGAAAAGTGGATCGAGAGAATATTTACGCCCTGTTCCTGTTGGAAACAAACGGCGGAAACATGTATAGAATTGAAACTCATTATTATCCGTCTGAAGGCAAGATATCTGACAAGCTGATACCGGTGTCGGCGCATAAATAAGGATGTATTTTGTGGCGCAGGAAATGCCCTTGGAAACCGGTGCATCCGGGGCGGCACAGCAGACCATTCACAAAGGAGGACAGGATGGAAAAGGTATGCAAAACGTCGGACATTGCAATCGGGACGATGAAAGGCTTCACCGCGAACCAGAAACAGATATTGATTGCGAATGTCGGCGGCAGTTTCTACGCGGTTGATGCTGTCTGTTCGCACCGTTCCGGTTATCTGGTCAAGGGGAAGCTTGACAAAAACACTATCGTTTGCCCGGTTCACGGCGCGCAGTTTGATGTGACAACGGGAAAGGTTTCCAAGAACCTGCCGGGATTGATGAAGATGATGACCAATGGCGGCGCGAAAGATTTGACTTCCTACAAAGTTGAGATCAAAGACGGGGCTGTGTTTGTCGACGCGTGAGGGTTGTTAGATCCTGGTCGCAAATGAGTGAGAATGATGATGCGGCGCGCTGGCGGCGCAAGAGGCATTGTCTGTGTTTTAAGCCCACCCGTGTTCCATCTCCTTGCCTTATCACCTCAGCCCCACCTATTTTTTGTTAAGAGGATGCCGGCAACGGTCTCAGGAGAAGAAGTGCGGTTATGATGTATCGCGGATGCGCAACGGCAATTCTTCTGCTTGCTTGGACCGCTTTCTGCGGCCCTTTGTTCAGCGTGGGAGCGAACGTGGGCGGCACGGAGTCCGGGGTGGAAGTCAGCAAGATGCCGCAGGGGATCAGCACCACGGCGAACAATTGGACAGGGTACGTTATGTTCGGTCTTTTTGGGGAGATGAAATTGAGTGAGTATTTCGGAGCGGGAATAGGGGCTTCGTATGAAGCGCGCGGCGGTTCGGTGGATGGATATATTCCGACAATTCTTGGTGTTGTCACAGGGGGGGAAACCTTCGATTACCGCTATCTGCAGATTCCGTTTTACATGAAGGGTACGATTCCACTAATGATCCCCGGCAGCGTATTCGTGACGCTTGGACCGGAGCTCGGCGTGAAGCTTGAATCTCAAAGAACAACCAAGTTTTACAATGTGAATATTCCAGGTTATCCAAAAATGGACAATATCGACTCGATTACCGAGCCACTTGATTTCGGCGTGAGCGCCAGCCTGGGCTACGAACTGCCGATTTCCTGGTTTGGCGGTCTTCGAGCGTGTGTGGGATATTATTACAGCTTTATTGACATATACCATGACAAGACCCTGACAACCACCGGCACCAGCCTCGACTACGACATCTTCAACCGCGCCTTCAAATACGGCCTTTCCTTCTACGTCAATATCAACGCCGCGCGCCGGCGCTAGGCGCTCCCCGGACCACGCATGGCATTTTCCCTGGCCGACTACAGCGACATAACGCCCCTGGGCAAAGGCGGCATGGCAACCGTATACCGCGCGGTGCAGACGTCTCTGGGCCGGCAGGTGGTGATCAAGAAACTGGGCGGGCAGGAGCCGCCTGAGCCGGACGTTGCGCGGCGGTTCGAAAATGAGGCACGGGCGGCCGCGGCGCTCGAGCACGACAACATCATCCGCATCTACGACTACGGCGTGGACAACGGCGTGTTTCACATTGTGATGGAGTATGTTGACGGGTGCGACCTCGAGGGGCTGCTTGCGGAGCCGGAGTTCCCGGTGGACACGGGGCTGATGATCGTGTCCCAGGCGCTTCGGGGCCTGCACTTTTCGCACGGCCGCGGCATCGTGCACCGGGACGTAAAGCCTGCCAACATCCTGGTAGCGGCGACCGGCCGCGTCAAAATCGCCGACTTCGGTCTGGCGCTGTCCGATTCGCAGTCGGCGCGCTTCACCCGCACGGGCGCGGTGGTGGGCACCCCGCATTACATGGCGCCGGAACAGCTTGACCTCGAGCACGTGCGCGACCGCCGCGTCGACGTGTGGGCGGCCGGCGTGGTGCTGTACCGCGTGATTGCCGGGCGGCTTCCGTTCGACGGGGATTCGCTTCCGGTCATTGCGTACAACATCGTGCACAGGAAGGAGCGCGACATCGCGCTGTACGGCCGCGGGCTGCCGCGCGACCTGGTGCGCGCAGTTGACAAATGCCTTGAGAAGGACCCGGCAAAGCGCCTTCCGTCGCTCGAACCGCTCATCGGGTCTATCGACGACATGCTGTATAAAAAGGGCGTGCGCGACCGGGCGGGCGCGGTAGCGGCCGTGATTGCGCGGAAGAGCTGCAAGGGGCGCGAGGTGGTGTGGGACGGAACGTCGGCAACAAGAATCACGTCACCGCTGCGCGCCGCGCAACCCGACGCGAGGGGTAAGCGATCAAAGAATTCCGTTCGGCCGCTTCTTGTGGCCGCGGCAGTGCTGTGCGCCGCGCTGGCGCTCGGCGGAGCACTTTACTTTGGGACAACACATAACCGCGCCGCACGGGAAGGCAGCGCGGAGGCACCGGCCGTGCCGCACCCGGCGACTTTGCCGAAGCCTGCACCCGCTCCACAAGCACCGGAATCGCATACTGTCAAGCAGCCGGGCAAGCCTCCTGCGCCGCAGCGCGCGGTTTCGCACACGCCTCGCGCCGTCCCGCGCGCCACGCAGGAAAAACCTGCGGCTCCTGCGGCCCGCGAAACCACGGCCGTTGCACCTGCCAACGGGCCCGCTCCGGACACGCAGCAGCCCACGCACCCGGCCGCACCCCAGCCGCAGGTCGCTTCGGCCGCTGGCACAGGGGGCCTGTGCGTTCTGTCGTTTCCCCGGGCAGCCGTATCCATTGACGGCAGGAGCGTGGGTTCAACGCCCATCGAGACGCCGCTTGACATAGCGGAAGGAAAACATACGGTGTCGCTTGAGGCTGCAGGATATGAGACAAAGGAGATACCGGTGAATATAAAGAAGAACAAGGTGGAATGGGTGAAGGCGAGGCTGGAGAAGAAATAGGACAGGTTTCTTGAATGAATTTCCTTCATATTGCGTGTTTTCTGCCATTGCACAGGTCTTGTGCCAGAAAAAGCTTTATTTTCGACAATCCAACTCTCAACTTCTTAACTCTCTTTCTCGGTGCCCCCTCAGCCAAAGTTTCTTTCCAGCACATGAACTATCTAGGGGGCTACCCACGAGGGGGTATGCCCCTGGATCGCCGGCGCGGAGCGTCGGAAGCCGGGGGCTAGGGGGACACCTCCCACCTCAAATAAAGAATTTGTTTCTGGCACTTATACTGTATGCTCGACCTGCCTCAACAATTATGCGCTTTTCCCCCTTTTCTTTAATATATTAATGGCTGGAAGGGGGGAGGCCTTTCGAAACGGGCAAAGGTGCGCCCGATATCACACTTTCATTTCTTCCCCCGCTTCAGTACAATAGATCGACAGACCGTGCGCCGAGCTTGTACCGTGGCGAGGTCATTCTGAACTTGTAATTAAACGATTAATGGGGACGCAAGAAGGGGGAATCATGGTGGCGAAAAGGCTGATGATTGCGGCAATGCTGGGCGCGATAGTCGCGGCATTCGCAGGATACGCTGAAACATTTGTATTGGACCCGTCGATCAGGCCGAGGATAAACCTTGGATCAACGCCGTGGAAGTTTACAAGGGGTGATCCTATCGGCGCGTCAACCGTTGCCTTCAATGACGCGGCGTGGGGGACGGTGGGGATTCCGCACACGTGGGGCGACACCCTTTCATTTTTGAACATGGGCGCGGGCGGACCGGGAAATGGGTACGATGCGAGCACCTGGTACAGAAACCATTTCACGCTCGACAACGCCTACTCGGGCAAGAAGATATTCGTCGAATTCAGGGGCGCGGGAATTGGGGCTGCAGTATATATCAACGGGACGTTCATTCCCGGCAACAGCGCGTACAACCCGAGTGCCACGCACGTGATCGCCTTTATTCCCTTTATCGTGGACCTCACGCCGTATGTCAAGTTCGGCGGCGCCGATAATGTTCTGGCGGTCAAGGTGAGCAGCACCGGCGGGATCTACGACGACCCGGGCTTTGCGGAAAACTTCAAGTACGGCATGGAAGCCGTAGGGTTGTTCAGGCCCGTGTACATGCATATCTGCAACAAGGTCTATATTCCCGCCAACGTGTACTCGGTGGTCAACAACTGGGGCACCTATGTGGGC
>DATFYJ010000122.1:0-2326 GCA_035315105.1 Chitinivibrionales bacterium | reverse complement strand
GGCCGAAAACGATGACCGTGGTGCTGAGAAACGGCATCTCCATCTGGACAAATGCGCCTTTCACGGAAAACGCCGCGGCAGTGCACGCCCCGCGGTTGTTACGCCTTGTACAGTCTGTTTTCGGAGCGGAACACTTCCATGGACGACACCTGCTTGAAATCCAGGCCGAATATCGCGGCGTGGATGTTCTTGTCCTGTATGTCAAGCAACCCGAACGTGGGAGGGAAATTCTTGTCCTTGGGACCCTTGAGGTGGCCCGGGTTCATGCACAAAAGACCGTCTTCGACCGTGAGCCCGCTGTGGTGCGTGTGGCCGTGGAGGATGATGTCGACGGTCATCTTGTCCTTCGGGGTAACGTCCTTTTCCATCGAATGAACCAGCATGATCCGGACGCCCAGCACATTTTCCACGATCTTCTTGGGAAGGGAGCCGTCGGCGTAGCGCTCATCATAAATGCCCGGCACCTGGACGATGTCGATGTATTTGTCGGCCAGCGCCTTTACATCATCGTAGTCGTCGCCGAGGTGGTACAGCATGGCGATTTTCTGGCGCGAACAGAGCCAGTCCGCCGCTTCAACGAGATACTCAATGTTCCGGTGCGTGTCGCTCACAACGCCGATCTTCATACGAGCACCTCCGCCGTTTTGCAGACGTCAAGCACGCACATTTTCTCCCTGCCGGCGAGTCCTCACCGCTTGAGTGCTGCGGCGAGCCTTTCGCTGAACCGCGCGTGGTCGCCCAGGAACAACTCGATCTTCCTGAGCACCGAATCGGGGGTAAACCCGAACTTCTCCTCGAGCACCGAAAACGGCGCCGACGCGCCGAATCGTTCGCATCCGTAAACCGACCCGAACACCCCGGCCGCGTTTTTAAGGGCGAGCGGCAGCCCCGCCGTAAGCCCGAACACGGGCACGCCGAACGGGATCACGCTTTCGCGGTATTCGACGGGCTGGTCGAAAAACAACCCTTCGGAAATCACCGATACCACCCGCACGGCCATTCCCTTTTCCCCGGACAGTTTTTTGGCCGCCGTGACGAGCGTGGCGACCTCGGACCCGTTTGCAATGCATACGAGGTCGGGCCGGGCGCCGCTTTCGAACACCGTGTAAGCGCCGCGAACGGCCTTGCACGCGTCAAGGTACCGGCTTGCAGCCGCGTGTGCGGCAAGATCGGTCATGATCTGGCGCGAGAGCAGAAGAGCAGTGGGCCGGTGCGCGTTCTCCATGGCCAACTGCCAGGCGACGGTTGTTTCCGCCGCATCGGCGGGCCTCAGCACGAGCACGCTCCGCTTCCCGTCCGCATTGCTCATGTTCTCCAGGAGACGGATCTGGGTCTCATGTTCGATGGGCTGGTGCGTGGGTCCGTCCTCGCCCACGCGGAACGAGTCGTGCGACCACACGTACTTGACGGGCAGCTTCATGAGCGCTGCGAGACGGATGGCGGGTTTCATGAAATCGGAAAAAACGAAAAACGTGCCGCACACGGGAATGACGCCGCCGTGCAGGGCGATGCCGTTCATGATTCCGGCCATGGTTAGCTCGGACACGCCGGCCTGCAGAAAGCCGCCGCCGAAGTCGCCTTTTGTAAAGATTCGTGAGCCGCCCTTGAGAAACCCATCGGTGTTGTCGCTGTTGCACAGGTCGGCCGAAGAAACGATCATGTTCTCGACCTTTGCGGCGAACACCGAAAGCACGGTGCCGGAGGCTACGCGCGTCGCAACGTTCGGCGCGTGCGCGATGGCCGCATAGTCTATCGGGGGAAGTTCGCCGGACAGGAAGCGCCGGAGTTTCGCCGCTTCGTCGGGGCGGCTCTTTTCCCACTGGGCCTGGCCGACGCGTTTCGCGCGCGCCTGCGCGGTTTTTCTTAACCGAACGTCTTCGAGGTATTTCTTGACATCAGGAAACACGGCAAAGGGATCTTTCGGGTCGCCGCCGAGATTCTCAACGGTCTTTGCAAACGACGCGCCCGCCTTGGAAAGCGGCATGCCGTGCAATGCCACCCGCCCTTCAAAGCTTCCTCCCTTTTCGTCAAGAGCGCCCTTCCCCATGCGCGTGTGACCGATAATGAGCGTCGGCTTCGATTGCTCCGCCGTCGCCCGGCCGAGAGCCTTGCGGATCTGCGCGATATCGTTACCCTGAATCGACTCCACGCGCCATCCCCACGCCTCGTACTTTTTCGCCGTGTCCTCGCTCGTGACCAGGGAAGTCGCGGTTGACAATTGCACAGAATTCGAATCGTAAAACATGATGAGGTTGGAAAGTCCCAAATGCCCTGCGAGTCTGCCCACGCCCTGGGCGATCTCCTCCTGTATCCCGCCGTCGGAGAT
>DATFYJ010000121.1:0-2756 GCA_035315105.1 Chitinivibrionales bacterium | reverse complement strand
CCGTGTACAATCCCCGTAAAACATTACTGTGCAGGGAGGCGGAACAAGCGAGGTGCGCCTGGTCGGGCGGCCTTCACATGCTCGTGCACCAGGCGCTTGCGTCCATGAGATACTGGACCGGCCGCGACATCGACCCGGCCATCATCGACATGGACGAGCTTGCCGCACTTGCAGAAGCGGGAAATTGACAGAACGGAGCCTTTGCGTGAAATGGCGGGTGAGGAAATCCGTGCTTGCGGGAACGATCGCGGTCCCGGCCTCAAAATCGCACACCATCCGGGCGCTGGTCGTTTCGACCCTTGCGCAGGGCACATCCCACATAGCAAACGCGCTCTCCACCGGAGACGGCGCCTCGGCGATCGCGGCAGCACGAAGCATGGGCGCGGACGTCAGTATTGCGGGAAGCAGCATCGCTGTAACGGGTGTCGGTGGGGATTTTACTCTTGGCTCAGACGATTTCAACATGGAAAACTCCGGGACCAGTACGAACCTGTTCGCCTCAATTGCGGCGCTGGGAAGCAGACGCCGGCGGTTCGACGGCGATGCGTCGCTGCGCACAAGGCCGTTTCGGCCGGTGCTGGAGGCGCTCGGGAACCTCGGCGTAACGTTCGGATTCGAGCAAGAGGGGAGCGACTTGCCGTTCTGGGTATGCGGCCCGATCCGCGGCGGAGCCACCACCGTAAATGGTTTTTCGTCGCAGTTCGTTTCAAGCCTTCTGTTCGCGTGTCCGTGCGCGCCTGAGGACTCGCAAATCATTGTCGAGAACATTCACGAGCGGCCCTACATTGAAATGACACTGCGCTGGCTTGACAGGATGGGCATCCGGTACGATGCGTCGGCCGATCTCGCACATTTTCGCATACAGGGCAGGCAGTCGTACCGCCCTGTCGACTACGCGGTTCCCGGCGATTTTTCGTCGGCCACGTTTGCCGCGGTCGCTGCGCCGCTCACGGGCTCGAGAATAGCACTTACTGGCATTGACTTCAGCGATTCTCAGGGAGACAAGGCCGTGTTCGACGTGATTGCGCGCATGGGCGGCCGCGTGGAGAAAAACGTGTCAGCCGCTGTGGTTGACGGCCGTGGAGAAATCCGAGGCCTGGAATTAGATCTTAATGCCATGCCCGATGCGCTGCCGGCGCTGAGCGTGCTCGGGTGCAAGGCCGAAGGCGAAACCTCAATTGTCAACGTTGCCCAGGCGCGCATCAAGGAGACCGATCGCATCGGCGTGATGGCTGCCGAGCTTGCGAAAATGGGCGCCGATGTAGCCGAGAAAAAAGACGGCCTCGTCATCCGCCACAGCGCGCTGAAAGGCGCGCAGGTCGACGGCCGCGGCGATCACCGCGTGGTGATGGCGCTGGCGCTCGCCGGCATGGTTGCGGAGGGGGAAACCGTTATTGACACGGCGGAAGCAGCGGCCGTGACGTACCCGGGCTTTGTGAAAGACTTTCGGGCGCTCGGGGCGGATATCGGTATAATTGACTAATCAGAATACAGGGTTCTGAAGGAGCGACATTTCTTCCCGGTAAAAAAGAATCAGGCCGCATTCCCGGGGAAATACGGCCTGGAAACCGCACGTGCAGTCTTTCAATTTTCCTTACTTCAGATCGATGACCACCAGATCGACCCGCCGGTTCTTGGCCCTTCCTTCCTTGGTGCTGTTGGTCGCTATAGGACGCTTGAAACCGTATCCTGCGAAGGAAAGCCGGTTTTCGGTGATACTCTGTGAAACAAGGAAGTCACGGACATTCTTCGCTCTCCGGGTCGACAGGTCCTTGTTATAGGCCTCTGTCCCGATGTTGTCGGTGTGGCCCTCCACCACGACACGGCACCTGGTGTACACCGAAAGAATCCCCGCCATTTTTGCAAGGCTTGTCTTGAGCTCGTTTGTCAAGTCTGCTTTGTCAAAACCGAACAGAAGGTCGGACATCGAAATAATAATGCCGCGCGCGTCCTTTCTCACCTTGATGAGCTGGCTCTCCAGGGACTTGAACCTGTGCTCGGCATCTTCCCTGAGCTTCTTGTTCTTTTCGTTTTCGCTGTCGAGCTTGGTCCGAAGCTCCGAAGCCTTGTCCTTTTCAATGCCTGCGATCTTCTCGTACACGGCGTTGAGCTCGCCGTGGATAGAATCACGGCTCGCGGTGATTTGCGACAGTTCATTTTCCAGATCGTTTTGCTGGAACTGGATCATTGCGGCCTCAGAGGCCAGCGAGCATACCTCGAACATCTCTCGGGCCCTTTTCTCCTTGGCGCCGGACCCCATCCATTCGAGAATCCCTTTGTTTTCCTTTCCGCCCGGGTAGTTTTCCAGCATGAATTGATAAGCTACCTCAATTCTTGCAAGAGCATAGCTGTAAAGATCAATGCCGCTCAGCGTGCCGTTTGATCGCTGCTGGTACGCGTCTTTTAATTCCGTCTTGAGCTCAAGAAGTGCGTTTGTCATGGCGGCAGGACCGCGAGTGGCGCTGAGCGTATCGGGGACGGCCGCAGGCGCGGTCCCCGGTTTTGAAGCGGAGTCACCGGCTGCTGCTACAGACATGGCTGCCAGCAGCACTGCTATGGAAAGTATTGTCCGTTTCATCGTTTTGTTTCTCCCTTCAGCTCCTCGAGAACCTTCTTGTTGATATTCAATTGCTCGTCATCATCGGTCAGCTTTTGCCGTGCATCTTCCACCACGCGCTCGGTTCTTGCAAGCTCGTTTTTCGACAAAGCCAACCGATAGTAAATGATCGCCAGCTCCCAGGACGCAAACGCATCCT
>DATFYJ010000120.1:0-3888 GCA_035315105.1 Chitinivibrionales bacterium | reverse complement strand
TGGATGCAGGCCTCGAGCACCGACATATTGACAAACGCGGAACCAAGATTGAGCACGATCTGGGAATTGGTCTCCTTGATGAGTTTGACCGTTGCCGAGACGTCAAGGGCATTGACCTGGCGGGAAAACAGCTTGCCCGACCTGTTCTTGATGCTGTTCTTCCGCATCACGCTGTCGATGATCGCGTCGCACTTGTACTGCGTGCGCGACGCGACGCAGATGTCGCCCAGAACGTCGTTGTGCTGCGCACACTTGTGCGCCGCCACGTGCGCCACGGCGCCCGCCCCGATGATCAATACGTTGCGTTTCATGGTACTGTGCCCTTCTCAGGATAGGTTGTTCTTGAAATCGTTGTACGAGAATTGTCTCACCACGTTAATAGACCCGTCGAGCCTTCTCACTGCGATCGACGGCATGGAAAGCCCGTTAAACCAGTTCTTCTTCACCATGGAGTAGCCCGCGGCGTCGGCGAACCGGATGATGCTGCCCGGCCGCAGCGGTCTTTTGAACCTGAACGTCCCGAACACGTCGCCCGCGAGGCACGACCTGCCGGCTACCGTGTACTCGTACCGGCCGGTGTCCGAATTGTCAATCTTCGCCGGAATGCGGTAGATGAGCAGGTCGAGCATGTGTGCCTCCACCGACGCGTCCACAACGGCAATGTTCGCCTTGTTGCGAACGATGTCGACCACCGTGGTCACAAGCTCGGCCGACCGGGATATCGAGCCCTCGCCGGGCTCAAGATACACCTGGACTTCGTGGCGCGCCGCGAACGCGCGGAGCCTTTTGCAGAAGGTGTCGAGCGGGTATCCCTCTTTGGTGAAATAGTGGCCACCGCCGAGGCTCACCCACTCCATTTTGTCAAGCAGCTTCCCGTAAGCACGGGTGATGCGGTCGAGCGAGGCGCAGAAGCTCCCGACGCTGTCGTTTTCGCAGTTATAATGAAACATGAGACCGCTCACGAGATGCGACACCGAGGCCAGCTCCTTCTTGTCAACAACGCCGAGCCTTGAATGCCGGCGGGCAGGATCTGCAAGGTCGTAGTGCGAAAAGCTGAACCCCGGGTTCACCCTCAGCCCGATCTTCTTTCCACGGACAAGAGGGTAAAACCGCCTCAGCTGGGACGCGGAATTAAAAATGATCTTGTCTGCGTACTTCTTGACGGAAGAGATTTCCTCCCCGGTGTATCCGACGCAATATGCGTGGGTTTCCTTCCCGAAGGTTTCATGGCCAATCCTTGCCTCAAACAGGGAGCTGCTCGTGGTTCCGTCCATGTACTTCCGCATGAGAGGAAACACCGACCACGCCGAGAAACACTTGAGCGCAAGAAGGCTTTTCGCGCCCGATTCCTCGCGCACGCGCTCGATTGTCTCAAGGTTACGGAGAAGGTCTCGCTCGTCAATAAGGTAGTATGGTGTACGAATGTTCATGACCGCCCGGCAGTTGTGAGGCAAAAGAGATTAACGTTAATTTGATTGTACATAAATTAACATGAAACAGAAAAAAACGAAAGACTTTTTAACGGCAGTTCCCTGCTTTGCGGACGCTGCCATGAATAGCGGAGAACACCTTTGTGAAGAAGATCTGTTGTGAGAAAACAGGTATCCATGCGGAACAGGATGACTCTTTACTTTTCCTTTCAATTGTGGTACCATTTTAATGAGCAAACCGATTGGTGCATATCCTGCAGCCCAGGGAACCATCAACCATATCTCGGGAGGTGTCATGAAGAATATTTTATTGCCGGGGCTCACCCTGATACTATTTCTGTCCCTTGCCGTTTTCGCCCAGAGCGATTCTTCCGCGGCCGCAGATACCGTTTCAAAGATTCGGAAAATCTGCAAGCTCGACAGCATCGCATTTGGAACAGGCGTTGAACAGCGAGCGCCGCAGGGCGTTGCGAATGAATTCGGGCCTTCACCCGCAAAGGTTTTCTGCTGGACCAAGATTTCGATCAATGCTGCGCCGGTAAACATCAAGCACGTCTGGTACAACGGCGACGACAAAGTCCTCGAAGTGCCGCTCAGGCTGCGGTACGCCTCCGGTCGGCTCTGGAGCTACAAGACGGTCACGCCGGGACAATGGAAGGTCGACGTGATCGGAGAGAACGGGGAGGTGATCGGGACGGGGAGTTTTACGGCGAAGTAGGGTTGTAATCGGCAATCTCAGAGAATACCGTCCAAGGTCAGCATTGGTTTGAGCGCCAACGCCAAGCGCTGGTAAAAGCTCGTTCAGGAATTGCAGAAACGTTCCGATCCACTCTGGCATGTGGTGACGTGCCTTCACTACAAGAGAAACCCGTAGTGTCTTCGCACCTTTAGAACTACGTTTGTACAAAAACCATCACCTGAGCAACCAAGACCCTTGCGGCCCCTTTCGAATAGTATTTTCTTATTCGCAAATAGTTGCATGATTTGTGACAGCCGTCACAGTCAGGCGGGGAATAGTTGATTATTTTTATCCATGAAGATTTCCCGGTGCATCACCTTTTCAGGAGATAAGGGAGTATGAATCTCAAAAATCGTCTGTTCCATTCCGTTGTCGCATGCGCCGCCCTTGCCCTGCTCACCTGCACCAGCCAGCAAAACCCTTTCAAGCCGCAGGACGCCAGAATCAATCTTGTCGTCGAGAATTCATCTCACCAGATTGACACCATCACAGTAACCGACACCGTAGGAAACCAGGTGCGGATCGGCATGAGTGCCTATCTTCCCTCTTACATCAGCCTCGTGAAGGTCACGGTTACCGGCGGACCCACCGAAACGGACACAACCGTTGCCTTCAGCAACGCCTCCACCTGGACCGATACACAGTGGGTTGATATTACCTTCCATTCAACCGGCACGAAAACCGTCACGGTTACGGTTTCCCTGCAAGGCGCTCCGGACAAAACATTCACCGCAACCATCACCATTGTAGGTAAGAACGTTAATCACAAGCCAACACTCAGCGTTTCCGGCGTGCGGAACATCGTGAGCGCCCAGGCCTGCTCCCTTTCGCTTTCCGCAACAGACCCGGATTCCGGCCAGACGCTCACCTTTGCGATGATCAAGGGTCCGCAGAACGCGACCCTCACCGGCACCGTTTTCAGGTGGACCTCCCCTGCAACATTTACGGGCGTTGACTCGGCGATCTTCATGGTTACCGACAACGGTACTCCGGCAATGTCCGACACGCAGAAGGTGATGATAACAGTCAGTTCGCAGATCATTGCTCCTGCCCAAGTCCTGGGTGTCAAGGCTGTATCAAACGTCAACGGATATTTCGTGCTTTCGTGGAACAAGGTTTCCAGCGCGGATTCGTACAACATATTCCGCTCTGCAGATACGGCTGCCGCAAACTTCCAGAAGATCGGCAGCACATCGGATTCGCTGTTCGGCGATTCGGTAAAGTCAGGCAACTTCTATTATTATGTCGTGGCTGTCAACACAGCGGGGCCATCTCCTGCGTCGGCGATTGTCTATTCCGGTTCGATCAAAACACCGCCGGTCATCATGGTGCCTACCCTCGACACCTCGGTGTCCCAGGGCAAGACCCTCAGCTTCATCGTGACAATCGTTGCTTCCGCTCAGGACACGGTATTGCTGGGCGCAACTGACATCTCAGGCGCAAAACTGCCGGATTCCGCAACATTCACTCCGAAGACCGGGCTTTTCACCTGGACGCCCACGTTTGGTGAATTGGGATTGTACAAAATTATTTTCACCGCAACCGACGGGAATATGGTTGTCAAAGACACGGTGAAGATTACCGTAATCAAGACCGACCGTCCGCCCGTGGTACAGGCGCAATCGATAAACACGGGCGTCAACCAGGCAATTGCCGTCACTCTCGTTGCAAGTGATCCGGACAACGATTCCATCACGCAATGGCAAGTGACCCAGAAAC
>DATFYJ010000119.1:0-3092 GCA_035315105.1 Chitinivibrionales bacterium | reverse complement strand
TCTTGTCTGCGCATTGGTCGTAATCATCGCATGCATGACTGTCATTGGATGTCAGAAGAAGTTGACAAAGACTCCAGAACCCGTTCACAAGGCGCCTCCAGTGGTAGCGCCCGGACCACCGCCAAGATTTTAAGCATCGGTACGATCCGTGGCAACATCATTAACCGAGCCGAGCAGCGTTCTCACACTCACTTTCAGCGCTGATCCGAAAATCGCTGAACTCTTAACCACCCTCAACGAGACCTCGACAACCGCTCCAATGGATTAAAAAAAAGGGCAGCCTGAAGCACGCCCTCTTTTTGCAAAGCAATTTCCTCGTACTGCAACCGCAGGGTACTAAGCGGCCTTTTTCACCTCTCCCCCACATCGCGTCCATCCATCCTGGTGAGAGCCCCACCCCACTGCCTTCTACAACGCCTTTGACAAAGTAATCCCGGCTTCCCTGGGAACGGAAGGAATTGCTCAAGAAGAATGGGGCGGCGAGGGTGGTGTGCTTTGCGTGAATGTACCGTTGACAAGGAAGTGTGCGGAACCGTATACTCTCAAGGGACATGGCCCAAGCGGATGTTGCTAGGGCCAGAGGAAGTCGAGAGAATAGGGTATGCGTAAAGAAACTTTCTAAGCACTCCACCCGCTCACGAAAAAAAAACAATTACCTACAGTTACCTTTCCCGAAGGTTGCCTATGAACACCATTTTCCCAAACCATGCGCTTCTAGCCAGCAAAAACTCTATCGAATCATTGGTACTAAAATCTTCTCTTGTCCTCCTTCTTCTTTCGTCTTTTGCCCGCCTTTTTGCCTATACGTTTGACGTGTATACCGATAAATCAATGAAGTTCAAGGTGCTCCAGCAAGGCAAATATATATGGATGGCGACGAATGGCGGGGCGATTCGTTGGGACATGGCGGCAAACGTGGCTACGGAGTACACCACGGCACAGGGTTTATCCGGCAACTATCTTACCTACGCTATTTCCGATTCCACAGGCAAGTTGTGGTTCTCATCCTCCTCAGGCATCGACATGTTTGACGGTCAATCGTGGTCTTCCGTTATCGATTCGCCCGCGCTTTTGAATTTGCCGGGAGGGTCCCGGCTGCTACTTGCGAACGGCGCAGGCAAAACTTTGTACACCTGCTTTTATACCGAAAGCACTATTAAGCTTGCGTCCGCTGCCGATACGTTTTCCGATTCCCTGTCAGGCGGTTACTGTTTTCGGTCGACAATGTCCTATGTGGATTTAAACGGACGGCTGTGGGTTCCCTTTACTCTTCGCATATCATCGACCGGCGTGCCCATGGGATTTAGTTTGTTTGACGGTTCTGCATGGCGACATGTTCCGGATTCAGCGTCTGGTTTTCTGTCTTCCCTCTATAATGTGTACTGGCCGGCAACCCCGGTCGATACGGGCGCCAGCCGTTTCAAATACCGGTTCTTGCGCATCGACGGAAAATTCGATACCGTTGATTGCAGCAAGTGGGACGAATTCAGCCGTGTTAAAGACAGTCTGTGCATTCCTCCGTCAATGACCATTGATACCGCCGGGCGGCTTTGGATCGGGACAGAGGCGGGCCTCGTGCGCTGTGACAAAGGAGGTGCAACGGAGTTCGGTTTTCAACCAGGCCCTCCGGGAACCTCGATTTCTTCTCTGGTGGAAGATGCCAAAGGAAATGTTATGGGCATGCGGCAATGGTTTTTCCGTATTTGATGGCCAGTCGTGGACATATCCCCAGAAAGAAGCCCCGCGCGTCGCTTCGTTCAACGTTGCCAAGGTAGTGCCGTCCGATTCCGGAATGTGGCTCGTGTCCCTTGTCGGAAGCGGTCTTGCGTATTACAATGGCCAGTCATGGAATGAAACAAAGTTCTATACAAAAGCTAATGGATTGACTTCTGATGTTGTCTTGGACATGGCCGTAGATAGCCCTAATACTGTGTGGTGCATGTGCAGTGGGGATACCGCGCATCTGTGCATGTTCAAGAATGATACCTGGACTACCGTTGCGGTTCCCAGCGGCTTGAAAGGTGACGTGCGGGAATTGCACATTGACAAGAAAGGCGGCGTCTGGCTTTTGGCGAATAATCCAGCCCGTTTTGACGGCGCCAATTGGCAGGTATTTGCGGCGGAGACTCTCTACGAAGGCATGGCCGGCTGCACTCCTGTTTTTGAAGACAGTAAGGGGACGATGTGGTTTGGCACATGTTCGCACGGCCTGCATTGGTACGACGGGACCAATTGGTCTACGACCAACGTTGTTGTATCGCCGACAATGATTACTTCGATAGGACAGGATTTAGCGGGTACGATATGGGTGGGGCTTGGATGCGATTGGACCGGAAGCGGGTATGTCGATTGCGCAGGACTATGGAGGCAAAGCGGAACAGGGTGGAAGAACATCTCGACTGCGGACGGTTTGGGCGGCGATTTGGTGACAATAATGTCATGCGACAAGACGGGGGCCATGTGGTTTGGGTGCAGTCCCGGAGTTGCCGTAAGCGGGCCGAGCGTTTCCCGTTTTGACGGCACGCAATGGAAAACCTTTACACAGAAAGACGGGTTTTCCGATACGCGTATCAACTCCATACTCAATGCAAAGAACGGTGATATCTGGTTTGCAACCTATACCGGTATAACCCGGTTAATGGCAAGTGATCTTGCCGCACGCTTTGCCCGGCCGTCAAATATGACGCGGTTGGATCACGCCGTACTTTCAAAGGTGCTCGTGATCACCGGACAACGCGCCGGGAAAATGGCTTCCGCCACGTTCTACGACCTGATGGGCAGGCGGGTGTATCTGCGGCCGGACAGTCGGTCCAATATGCCTGATGTCAATGGTGTATATATTGCGGTGTATCCCGCCGGTTTGAAAAAAGAAAGGCCATGATCCGGCCTCGCCCGGGTTTGTGGCGCAGCCGCGCCCTTTGCAGAGACCCTTCGACGGGTTCAGGGTGACAGCGAAAGAAGTTGACAGTTCAAAGCTTAAAGTTGACAGCTAAAGAAAGAGAGTGGTTTTTTGAAACCACTCTTCTTTTTTTTTACCATTATTCCCTCGTAAAAGCCTGCCTTGACCTACGCCGCCCTCTTCATTTCTCCTT
>DATFYJ010000118.1:0-2324 GCA_035315105.1 Chitinivibrionales bacterium | reverse complement strand
CCGCGCTCGAAGAGGTCGTCATGGCGCTCAAGGTCCGCCGTGACATTTTCAAAACTGCCGTGGGCGTTGACACGCAGGAGATCATGCGCACGAGCAGGCTGGTGCGGGAAATCTGCAACATGCCCGTGCAGCCCAATAAGCCCATCGTGGGCGGCAACGCCTTTGCGCATTCCTCCGGCATCCACCAGGACGGCATGCTTAAGGCCAAAAAGACATTCGAGATCATGACCCCGCAATCCGTCGGCCTCAAAGACAGCCGCATGAATCTGACGAGCCGCTCCGGGAGCCACATGGTTAAATCGCGCCTGGTCGCGCTCGGGTACCGGGAGTCGGATTTCGACATCGCTGAATTTTACAAACGCTTTATCGAGCTCGCCGACAAGAAGGGCTCGGTTTACGACGACGACCTGATCGCGCTCATGGAATCGAAGGACGGCCAGGGCATGGCCGACCGGTATGCGCTCACGTATCTCAACGTGTCGAGCGGACGCGGCACGATTCCCACGGCAACGGCGCGCATCGCGTTTGACGGAAGGGAAGTCCAGGAGGCCGCGACCGGCGACGGCGCGGTCGACGCGGCGACTAAGGCCATCGACCGGATCACCGGCAGCAGCGTGACGATCGAGAACTACCACCTCGAGGCGGTCACGGGCGGACGCGAGGCGCAGGGCCGCGTGACGGTGACGGGCAGGACGCCCCAGGGCGTGTTTGTGGGCACGGGCACGAGCACCGACATCGTGGAGGCCTCGGCGCTGGCGTATATGGATATTGTCAATAAAATAGCGAGGATGAAAAAGTTTAGGAAGAGGCTGCCGATACATAAATAGTTATTTGAGTGGGGAGGTATCCCCCTCGCTGCGGCCTCCTCGGCCTTCGGCCTGCGGTGTCCTCCGCTACCCCCTCCTGGGTAGCCGCCTTGACAAAGCAGATGCCAGACCGAGCATTGTTGAGGCGGCACCCACGAGGAGCTGTTGAAAAGTTGAAACGTTGAATAGTTGAGAGTTTAAGATCAGGACATCTGGATATTGATCTTGTTGCGGATGCCAATTGGCGCAAAAAGAAGTAATTGACTGAATGGAATTCTGTTGCCGCGCGTTAGGTGGACCGGAGGGTGAGCCAGAGCGAATTGCCGGCCGACCCCAGCCGAAGGCTCTCGGCGCGGTCCGGCAACGAGGCGAACAGCCGAGCCCGGAGGGAGACCGACCCGACCCCGAGCTTTATCGAGGGGGAGGGGAACGCCCAACTTCAATTTGTCGTAGAGTTAATTATCAACAACTTTCATAGAGAAAAATGGAGATATGAAGATGAAATCGTACAACATCGCGGTTATCCCGGGCGACGGCACGGGCCCGGAAGTGGTTCGAGAAGGCATCAAGGTACTGGACGCGGCATGCGCCAAATACAAGGTGAGGCTCAACTACGTCAATTACGACTTCGGCGGCGAGCGGTACCTTAAAACCGGCGAGACCCTGCCCGACAGCGCCATCGAGGAACTCCGGAAGCACGACTCGATATACCTGGGCGCCATCGGGCATCCGGATGTCAAGCCCGGCATTCTGGAGGTGGGCATCCTGCTCAAGGCGCGGTTTACGCTTGATCAGTACATCAACCTCCGTCCTGTCAAGCTCTATCCGAACGTGGACACGCCGCTCAAGGATAAAAAGCCCGAGCATATCGATTTCGTGGTGGTGCGCGAAAACGTCGGCGGGATCTATACCGGCATCGGCGGCGTATCGCGAAAGGGCACACCGCAGGAGGTCGCCACGCAGGTCATGGTGTATGACCGCCAGACCGTCGACCGTTGCCTGCGCTATGCGTTCGAATTCAAGAAAAAACGCAACGCCGCAAATCCCCGCTATGCCGCCAAGCCGATAACGCTGGTGCACAAGCGCAACGTGCTGACCTATTGCGGCGATCTGTGGTTCCGCGCCTTCGAGGAAATGGGCGCAAAGGAGTATTCGGATCTCAAACGTGATTACAACCATGTCGACGCGGCCAATATGTGGTTTGTCAAGAATCCCGAATGGTTCGACGTGGTCGTTACCGAAAACCTGTTCGGCGACATCATCACCGACCTCGCGGCCATGATCCAGGGCGGCCTGGGCATCGCGGCGGGCGGCAACATCAACCCCGAAGGCGTGTCGATGTTCGAGCCCATGGGCGGCAGCGCGCCCAAGTACACGGGCAAAAACGTGATCAACCCGCTCGCGGCCATTTCCGCGGCAGGCATGATGCTCGAAACGATCGGCGAGGCCGCGGCGGGAAATGCCATTGAGCGCGCGGTGCATGATGCGCTGGCTTCCGGAAAGATCAAGAGCCTTGCT
>DATFYJ010000117.1:0-2435 GCA_035315105.1 Chitinivibrionales bacterium | reverse complement strand
ATTGCGGCAGCACACCAGCACGGAGGAGAACGACTCATGTCCCACACGTACGAGGAACTCAAGAAGAAGACGGTGGCCGAACTTCGCGACATCGCAGCAGGCATTCAGCACGATGCGCTGCAGGGGTATTCCCAGCTCAACAAAGAGCATCTGCTCGAAAAGCTCTGCACGGCTCTTTCGATTCCCATGCTGGCCCATCACAAGGTCGCTGTTGGCGGAGTCAAGGTGAGGCTCAAGGAAAAAATCAAGGCCCTTAAGGCGAAGCGTGAAGAGGCAGTCAAGGCGGGAAAGCACCAGGACCTCAAGCACATCCGCCGCAGAATACATTTTCTCAAGAGAAACCTGCGGAAGTCGGCGGGTGAGATCGCGGCATAGCGAACAGCGCTGCATTGCTGCCCGAAAAACGGAGAGCCGTCCCGGCGCGGGACGGCTCTTATCATGTCAATATCGTTCCTGACTATCCGCCTTACTTGAACTGCCTGAGCAGGTACACGCCGCTTGCGAGCGACTGCGGTTCCGAAAGCGGTATCCCCGAGCTGACGCTGGATGTCCATACCGCCCTTCCTTGCGCATCGAACAGCGCGGCCGATTTTGTCTGTGCATTGAGCCGGGGCAGACGAATTCCTCCGGTCGCGCAGAAGATTTTCTCCAGCCCCGCGACCGTCATCGGCCTTTGCATGACGTCCGTCCGCACCGAAACCGGCCTAACAGGCCCCGTGGTACACAATTGTTTTTTTGCAGGCACATCCATGGTGAAGCCGTCGTTGAACACGACGGTTTTGTCGGCGTTGTCGGGGTTGAAGGCGCAATAGGTCCGAACGTTTCCCTTGTCGAACACGCCGAACGTTGGCGTGCTGCCGGTTACCGCCGTGTCAAGCCTTCCCGCAGTGTTGAGTGACGCGATCTCGTTGTAGCACGCGGCCTTGGTGTTGCCGCCTTCGATGCTCGTGCCGCCGTTGTACTTCTGCATCGCCGTCGCGGCGTCGGAATAGGCGAGAAATTCGTAGAAGAGATCGGACCACCCGCCGTCAAACCCTTCGTTGTAGTTGAGAGGGATGTAGTCGGGGCATCGACCGTAATACATATGCCCCGCAGTGTTGGGCAGGAAATTGATGCCGTGGATCGCGCTGCCCCCGCCTGAGAACCACGTGCCGTAGGCGCCGCCGTTGCTCCATGTCATGCCGACGCAGGTGTGCGTGTATCCCGACGGAAAAGTGACGTGGTCCACGTCCCACCAGTATTGCTCGATGGCGCGCGCTTCATTGACATACATGAAAATCCCCTGGTCGCGGAGCGCTTTGTTGCCGGTCATGGCTCCCCAGAGAATAAGCCCTGCATTGAAGTTCATCGATTCCGACGACGACTCCTGGTTGTCGCCGGTTGTAAAGCCGATGCCGTCGGCCCAGCCGTGGCCCTCGTAGGGCTCGAAGTAGGCAAAACGGCCGAACAGTGAATCGTTATCGTCCCACGAATTGACGTCGCGTATGAGCATCTGCACCATGCCGCCCCAGTTCGACGGCTTGGCCCACGCGGTGTCGTACTGCGCAACCACGGACGCCGCGCGGAGGTAGTAACCGTAGTGGAAATGATGGTCGGTGAGGCGCGTATCCGAGTAATAGCAAGCGGGATATCCGATAAGCCTGTTCCACGGCTGGTGGTAATAGAACTCCGGCTGGCCGTCGGCAGTAAACCAGTTTTGAAGGCCTGCCTTGAGGGCAGCGAGTATCGCGTCGCGCTTGGCGGTGTTGCCTGCGAGGTTCGCCTCTTCGCACAGCTGCGCAAACCTGCCCATATCCTTGTTGTAGGTGCATCCGCCGGAGCCGACGGCAGTGGGCACGCCTTCACCCTGGACCAGCCCGTTGAGGGTGGCCATGTCGACGCCGACATCCGGCATGGTGGTGAGAATACCGTTGAATTTCATCTGCGTCGAGAAACTGGGCCCCGAAACCACTTTCATGATCCCGCGCGCGCTCTGATAGGTGTAGCTGAGAAACGGCCCGGGCATGCTGAGCCACTGGTGGCGGAACACGGCGAAAATCGTTCCCGTCTCGGAGCCTTCCTTGATGTCCGGAACAATGCTGAACGTGGAGGTGAGGATCGCGGCGGGTTCGTTGTACACCCAGTTGACCCGCGTTTCCTTGACAAAAGTGTATGCGTAGCTCTGGAAGAACGTGAGCGTCGCCTGGGTGTTGTCGGGCAAGAGCGCCACGGAAAGGTAGTTCTTGCCTGCGAGCGACGACGTCATTGTCCCGGTGCCGCTCCAGGACGAGCCGGTGGGCGCGAAGATGCCGTAGTTGTGGCCGTTGACGGTCGCAGCCACCACGCCGCCCTGATTGTACCAGACCGTGGGGTTGCCCGCAAAGGTGATCTTCGCGTTGCCGCCCGTTATCTTGAAATAGGCGAACGGTATTCCCTGAGGCATGGTGGCTTCCATG
>DATFYJ010000116.1:0-4319 GCA_035315105.1 Chitinivibrionales bacterium | reverse complement strand
CGCCTAATGGCATACTTCTAAGGTTCACAACGTCTGCATTGAATTCCAAGCGATTTGAACTATTTGATTTCGGCATATATAATTCCGGAAACATTACAATGGTGAACGAAACAAAGACCAGTATACCTTGGTATGGAAACTATCATAGGCCCGAATATGAACCGACATTTGCTCCCCAAGATTCTCTTCACAAACACGATTTGGGATTCAAAGCAATTGAAAACTACGTGCGCCAAAAAAACAACATGGGGTTGGGGCTAAGCATCAAATTAAATGACACCACTACAATGGACTACAAATTTGATTTCCGTATTAAGAACGTGAAGATTTGGAAGATAACTACAAGCGTCAACGGGGCAACAGAAAAAACAAAGAAAGATACCGCATTGTTCAAAAGCATTTCAGAGGAAAACGGGTGGATTTGGAAATGACAAAACATGTACATTGACGGTCTCGCCCCGATCACTTCCCCTTCAACCTAGAAACCCATTTCTCTCCCCATGTGCGGCCGCTTCGTCCAAATCTCCGACCTTCGCAAAATCGCCCCTCTGTTCGACGTCGACGGCAATAATACAAGGAATAAGCCTCGGATTAAGCGGATAGGATTGTGCGGCGGATAAAAGCGTCAGCCGCGAATATAGGCAGAGCAAAACCGTTTTTTTTCCTTATATTATATGGACGAACCCGCTACCTTCTCATATTTTAGATAGGTAAATCCGCTGAGGCAGAGGACAACTTGATTTTTTTTCTCACTTCAACTGGCAGGGGGAAGTATGGTAAGGCGTCTTTGCTTCCTGTTTCTCGCAGGGGTGTTGTTTCCGTCACAAATGCTTTCCGCCGCGGTGACCGGCAGAGTGGTTGACGGTGCGGGCAATCCCGTGGCCGATGCCATGGTGATGTACACGAACGTCAACAACAGGCTGGTCTATGCATACACGTGCGGCGACGGCAACTTCTATCTTATCGCGCCGACCGACTGGGACGTTAAGAATCTTCAAATGTACAACTGCGCGCAGGGCGTCATCAACGGACCGAAGGCCGGCAACACCATCCTCGGACCCTCGTTTGATCTCGCCGCCCAGGGCGACATGATCCGGTTTCACGTTCCGGAGCCGCAGAAGATCACGGTCGACCTCTTTTCGCTCGACGGCCGCAGGATCCAGACGGTCTTCAGCGGGCAATTGACAAAAGGCAGCTACCAGCTCAGCCCGTTTTCGCTCGTAAAGCAGGGCGTTGCGCACCAAACCTGCGTGGTGCGCGTATCCAACGGCCGCACCACGGAATCAAAGGCGCTTGTCTACTCGGGGACCTTTGGCGGGACCGCGATGACCGCGGTGGACCACGACGCGTGGAAAACGGCGGCGCCGAAAAAACTGGCCAGCATCGACACGATTCGGGCCGGAAAGACCAACTATACCGCCGCGTTGAAGCCCATCGACGCGTACACCGGCAGCGTGGGAGACATTGCCATTGCGACCCGTGATATCGAAGGTGAGATCGATTCCATAATGAACGGCAAAACCGTTCAATGGAAAGCCAATCAGGTTACCCAGGGCATTCAGTACAACACTGCCAACACCTGGGGAACCGTGTTCTACGGTGTGGGCAATGGCGGTCCCGCGTGTTCGGACAATGCCACCCTTTCGGACAGCTGGCAAACCGGCACCATAGCGTCCCAGGGCACTCCGAAGATGATTGGCATTGATGCGGTGCACGGATTTATTTCTCCGCCCACCGGCACCATGTTCCCTCATAATATCGGTATGGGATGCACGCGCAACCCGCTTCTTTCCGAAATGGAAGAAAGAATCACCGCCATCGAACTGCGCGGCATGGGAATTAACTGGGCGTTTGCGCCGGTGGTGGATGTTCCGCGGAACATTGTCTGGGGACGTTACTACGAGGGTTGGGATGAATCTCCCGACGGCACGGTTCCCATGGTACAGGGCGCGGTTCGGGGTTTTCAAGGCACCGATCTTTCCGCACCCTGCGTGGTGGCTGCAACCGCCAAGCATTTTGCCGGGGGAGGAGGCGCGGTGGGCGGCTCCAATGCCGGCAACTGCGCAACGGCCTCGGGCCCGAATGCTGAAAACATTTTGTGCAGCATCCACCTGCCGCCGTTCAAGGTTGCTATCCAAAACGGCCTTGCAACTACCATGGCGGGCATGTGCCAATGGCAGGGAGTTCTCATGCATTTTAACAAGCCGTTCCTTACCGATACGCTCAAGACCGCATGGAAATTCGACGGGTTTGTCGTGGGCGATTGGGACGCATCCGGCGGGGACATCGTGGGCAGCTTCAACGACGGCCTCGACAACATCATGGAACCGGACAATGCAGGCCCCGGCGGCGTGAACGCCGCCGTGCAGGGTGCTGCGGCAGGGCGCCTTGACGATGCGTGCAAGCGCATCCTGCGCGTCAAGCTGCGCCTCAACCTGATGCAGAACTCACTTTCCAATCGCGCGTATCTCCCTCTTATCAAGTGTGCTGCGCATACGGCGGTCGCGCGCGAATGCGTGCGAAGGTCCATTGTTTTGCTCAAGGATTCCGTGTTCAACGGGACAAAACCGCTTCCCATCAGCACGACGGCTAACGTCCATGTTGTCGGAGAATTCGCCGACGACATGTATATGCAGTGCGGCGGCTGGTGCATGGACTGGCCGAGCGGCTGGAACGACAATCCGAAGAGGACGCCTCCTACCGGAACGACACTGCGGGGAGCTATTCAGGCAGTGTGCCCGACCGCCACCTATTCGGCGGACGCCACCAATATTCCCGCAACCGCCAATGTCATCGTGGTCTGCGTGGGCGAGGTGCCCTATGCCGAAGGCGGCGGCGACATCCCCACCCAACCTTCCACACTCATTCAGGCGCACAAGGATCTGATCACCCAGTGCGTGGCGTCAGGAAAACCGGTTGTTGTGGTGCTGTATTCGGGCCGTCCTCTTATCATAACGCCCGATATTGCAAAGGTTCCCGCATGGGTGGCTGCCTGGCTGCCCGGGCCCGAAGGCGAGGGTATTGCCGATATTCTCTTTTCCGTAAACGGCGAGAAACCGACGGGCAAGCTTTCTCATACATGGCCCGCCACCCTTGCGCAGAATCCCATCAACGCCAATGCTCCGGTCGGCTCGCCGTACGGTCCGAGCGGCCAGCCCTACGGCGATTTTACCGGAAGCGGCGGGGCTCCGCTGTTCCCGTACGGGTTCGGACTCACGTATTAGGCCTGCGATTTTCTGATTCGCGGATGTTAAGAAGGCCCGCCGTTCGGCGGGCCTTTCTTTTTAGGGGGGGTTGAGGTCATTGAAACGCGGGACCGGATAGCGCCCTCATCAGGGGATCAGCGAAACCCTTGCTGTTGCAGCCGTGCTGCCGTCGCCGAATCGAATAATGTAGGTCCCGGTACGGAGCCGCAGCCCGGACATCGGAACAAGGTGGGTGCCGGGAGTCATGCAACGGATATTGCTTGTCAAATCGGCCGCGAGCCTTCCATCGCAACGGTAAATCTTGACAAAAGCTTCCCGCGGTCGCGTCAGGGTCACCATAATCCCGCGGGACGTGAGACGTAGGATCTGCGGAGCATTCGCCTTTCCCCGGCCAGCTTCACCCAGCACGCCGGTTTTCTTCTGATACCACCTCACCCAGTCCACATAAAGCCGCTGGGGGAGCACGGTGGAGGCGTCGGGCAATCCGGCGAAACCGGTTCCTCCCAGCGCCATGTCGATCACAAGGCTGTGCGGCTGCCGGAACGCGTCCATGCCCGCTGCCGATATTTCAGCTTTGAAATAGGGCGCTGCGGCTGAATCGAAGTAGAACCAGACAGAATCCGGGTCCCAGACAAGCGTGAACACGTGGAAGTCATCCGCCATTTTGGTCTGGAGGGAAACATATCCTTTCTTTTCCACGGGAAACCCGCCCTCGTCATCGAAGTGGACAACGGCGAAATTCGTGTTGTCACCACGGTTGTCGGGATAATATTCGCCGCATGCCATTTCGAAAATATCCGTTTCCCCGCAGGCAGGCCAGCCGACCTGTTCGAAGTCGGTGCCCAGGGTCCAGAATGAAGGCCATACCGCCTGTGAATACGGGGCCATGATCCGCGCCTGGATCTTTCCGTACATGAATTCCACCTTTTTCCGGGTGTTGATCCTTGCCGAGGTATACTGGGCCCCGCCCATGATTTCCTTGCGCAATTCGATGACAAGGCACGTGTCGTTGAAAAGAAGGTTGTTGCCCGGCGTATAATACTGGAGTTCGTTGTTGCCCCATCCGTTGTCGCCGGTGCCGACGTCGTAGCTCCACGAGGCGGTATCGAGAAA
>DATFYJ010000115.1:0-2638 GCA_035315105.1 Chitinivibrionales bacterium | reverse complement strand
TGGACCGCAGAATGTCGTCGCTGATGTGCTGGAGCGGGATGTCGAAGTACGGGAGGAGCCGTTTTTCGCGCGCGAAAAGGGAAAGCAGCTCGTCGTTCACGAGCTGCGGATGCAGATACATGAGCCGTATCCACGGGAATTCCGTTTCGGCAAGAAGATGCTTGAGGAGCCGCGCAAGCGAGCCGCCGCGGTCTCGTCCATAGGACGTGGAATCCTGGGAAACGAGAATGCATTCCTTTACTCCGCGGGAAAACAGCCAGCGCGCCTCGCAAACAATATCCTTTTCAGCAAGGCTTTTATACGGTCCGCGGATGGCGGGAATGGCGCAGAAGCTGCATTGCCGCGAACATCCTTCCGCTATCTTGAGATACTGGGTGGCGCGGGGTGGAAAAAGCACGCGCCCGGCCGGGACCTTGCGGTGTACGCCGAAGAATGACACGAGGACCGCGGGCCAGTCATGCACGCCAAGCCACGCGTCAACTTCGGGGAAATGAGCTCTCGCCTGGTTCCTGAAACGCTCCGAAAAACAGCCGGCGACCGCGAGTGTGGTGCAGACGCCGGATTTCTTGAAGCGCGCCATGGTCATGATGGCTTCAATCGCCTCTTGCTTGGCTTCCTTGATAAATGCGCACGTGTTGACGAGGATCGTGTCAGCACGGGAAAAATCGGACACCGCGGTATATTCCGATGCGCAGAGCCGGGCGAGCATGCGCTCGCCGTCTATCTGGTTCTTGCTGCAACCGAGGTTCAACAGTGCAACAGTTCGCATGCGTGGCCCTTGCCCTATCGTTGTGCGATAGAAGAGAAATCTTTCGCATTCAAAAAAAACGGGCCGGTCGCGCCGGCCCGTTACAACCTCTGTCGAATTACGGTTCTACCATCCGCCCGATGAGGAATCCTTTCCCGAGCCTGTCGTGCCGGTGCCCTGAGTACCGCTTGTTCCGGTCGAGCTGCCGGTGCTTGGAGAACTGCTTGTACTTGCGGAACCGGAAGCACCCGTTGAGCCGGAAGTCGTCGACGAACCGGAACTGTTGCCGGTTGACGGTTCGGAAGAGAACGAGGATGACCCGGTTGTCGTGCCGCTCGCCGAGGAGGACGACCCGGACGACGGCGTTGTCGAAAAGGAGCTGCTGCTTTGACTCGATGATGAGCCGGAGAACGAAGACGATCCTGAAGATTCGGTACCGGATGATGGTGTTGAAGACGGTGTTGTCGAAAAGGAGCTTTCCGTGGAGCTTGAGGGCGAAGACGCAGGTGTCGCTGCCGGCGCGGGCGCGCGCTGGTAGCTTCCCGCGGCGCTGCCGCCGCCCGAGCCGAGGCCGTACCCTTCCATGCCGACGTTGTCGTTGGACTTTTTGTCAACCCAGAATTCGTAGCCGTCGGCGGCAAGAGTGTTCTGTCCGAACGATTTCGCGTCGGCAACGACCTTGAAACCGGCGATGCGCACGCGGTAGAAGGTGCCGCTCAGGCTGGGCGTCGGGTTCTGGACTTCCGCGACATATGCGGGGAAACCCTTGTCCTTGAGCTTTGCGGCCATGGAATTTGCAAAGGATTGCGACTTGACGCACGACACCTGCACGGTATACCTGCCGTTTTCGGAGAATTCTCCCAAGAAGGAAGACGCCGTCGGCTTTTCCTCAGCCTGTTTGCCCGCCTTCTTCGCGCCCGCTTTCCCCTTCTTTGCGGACGAGTCTTCCGAATAGAATTCCTTGAATATGTCGCCGGTGTCGGCGGCCGCGGGTTCCTTGGCAAGCTGCGATGCCGGGGCCGTGCCTTTTCCCTGCTGGGGCTGCTTCGCCTTTCCGCATCCTGACAGCGAAATGACGAGCATGCTGCCAAGAACCGCACCAACGACCGTGAGAAGTTTACCGTGCATACATCCTCCTTGGTAGATTCCTTCGTCCGGCCTCCGGCCGCTCCGGAGGAATGCCATGAATCCGCGGAAAAAAAAGATTCGCCCGCGCCCGGACGCTTTGGTTTACAATATGCGCTGGTTTACAATATATATAGAAACTACAATACTGTAACCTAAAAATCCATACTTTTTTCCAACGCGGGTCGGTTACTTTCCGCCTGGCAAGCCGTCAAGCAGCCTTCGCGCCTCGACCGCCTGCGGCGTTTCGGGAAAATCCGCAACCACGTTCTTGAGAGTTCTGATGGCGGCGTCGATATCGCCTTTCCTGAGAAGGTCAAGCGCGGAGCGCGAAAGGCGCGCGGCCTTTTCCAGGCTCTGTGCATAGCGGTCGGGATTGAGTGTCTGTTTGAACGACGGAGGCACGGCATTGATCTGGTAGGGGCCGTAGGTCATCAGGAGGCATTGCGGTCCGGCATTCGGGTTTGCGGCATTGAAATAGCAGATCTTTCGCGTGTCAAACACCATATACCTGCCGTCCCACCGGTACGTCGCCTCGAGCGTGAGCGAGCGAACGCCGTTCACCAGAAGGGTAAGACCAGCGGGGAGCGTAACCCCGTCGAACACGGCGTAGGTGAAAGTGTACGAAAGGATTGAACTGTCGACGGGCGGTTTTCTGGTCTGGTCGGCGGCAAAAGTTCTGCTGTTTTTGCGCAGGGTGAGTTCGTACACGCAGCGGGTTGCGCTGTCCATCACGCACACCAGGCTGCTCAGCCACGATTCCCG
>DATFYJ010000114.1:0-5595 GCA_035315105.1 Chitinivibrionales bacterium | reverse complement strand
GCTTGACATAAATCGTATCGGCGCTGACAAGCGTTCTTCCGTAAACCGGATCTGTAAAGCTGGTGACGATAATATTCCTCTGGTAAGCCTCAACAGCATAATAGGTAACCTGGCTGCCGGCGGTAGTGCTGAGCCTGCTCTTGCTGTCTGCAGGAAGGATACTCCAATGAATGCACGTGTCGAACTCGTGATGGATTACGTCCATATTGTCAATGACCGTTCCAATAAACGTAGCGGAATCACCGGCTGTCATGGTATCGACTACCGGCTCAACATCAAGCATGAGACGCAGCGGTGTGTCCGCATTCACCCACCAGGTAAAACATAACAAAACAACTGCTGCCGTCAAAACGATCGTTTTTCTCATGCGGCCTTCTTTGTTGTCGGATCTTTTATGGGCTTTCAACAGGACTTTCCGGAGTTCATTTATGCAATTGGATAGTCGCCAAAACATTATTTTAGGTTCACTTCCGTTATTTTCGTTCTTTTTTATGGAGGATCACCCCATGATCCTGAAAAAAACATCCACGCAAAAATCGTCGCCCCCGTTATCCGTCCAACACGTCACCGGCTACGTGTTCGAAGACGCCTGCATGGGATACGAGCTTGACTTCGGCCATCCCGAAAGCCCGGAACGGCTGGCGGCGATCAAGGCGAAAATGGCGCAGACCGGGCTTGACAAAAAGGTTCTCAGGCTCTCCCCCCTCGACGACGTTGTCCACCACATCCGGAAAATCCACACCGACGGCCACATCAAATCCATCCAAGGGATAAGAACCATCGGCCCGATTGCCGAGCTTGCCGTAGGCGGCGCGCTTGCGGCTGTCAAGGCCGTGTGTGAAGGCACGGCGCGCAACGCGTTCTGCGCCATGCGGCCACCCGGGCATCACGCGCTCAACACGGGGCAGGAAGAGGGATTCTGCTTCTACAACAACGTGGCAATCGCGGCGAAATACGCTCAGCAAGTCTGCAAGAAGCCGAAGATACTTATTGTTGACTGGGACTTTCACCACGGCAACGGCACCGAGGCAGCGTTCTACACAGACCCGACCATGCTTTATTTCTCCACACACTACGCGCTCGCCTACCCGGGCACAGGATTTCCCGAACGTGAAGGCGAAGGCGCCGGCCGCGGCTTCAACATCAACGTGCACATGCCGGCCGGTTCGGGCGATGAGGATTTTGTCAAGGTATTCAACGACGTTCTCGTGCCTCGGGCCGATACGTTCAAACCGGATTTTGTTTTTATTTCCGCGGGATTCGACGGCCGCGCAGACGACAAGCTCGGCTGCTTTGCAATATCGGACGAGGGATTTGCCGCGCTCACGCGCATCGTGATGGATATCGCGCACAAACATTGCGGGGACAGGATCGTGTCGGTGCTGGAAGGCGGCTACACGCCAGAGGACCTTGCAGGGGCAGTGTGCGCTCATATGAAGACGCTACTTGGATATGATCCAAAGTAATGCAATTTTCTTGTTGGGGGAAGTTTCCCCCTCGCTGCGGCCTCCTCGGCCTCCGGCCTGCGGTGTCCTCCTCTACCCCCTCGTGGGTAGCCCCCAAGAAAGTTGATTTGCAAGAAAGAAACTTCCACTGCGGGGGCACCAAGAAAGAGAGTTGAGAAGTTGAGAGGTTGAGGAGTTGAGAAGAAAAGGCGTTGAATAGTTGAAGAGTTGAAAAGTTTGAAAGAATATGTCGGCCTGCTTTCTCGCTAAAGCAATTGGTGAAATGTGCTGGTTGACTGATAAGAACCCTTCTGCCGCGCGTTAGGTGGACCGGAGGGTGCGCAAGAGCGCATTGCCGCCTGACCGCGGCCCGCAGGGCCTTTGTGGCAGGCGGCAATGAGGCGAATAGCCGAGCCCGGAGGGAGACCGGCCCGAGCGTAGCGAGGGCAACGCCCATCTCTTTATTTTTATAGAAAATTATTATTATGAAATATAATCGCAACGTCATCCTCACCGGCCTCACGTCATTCTTCACCGACGTCTCGTCGGAGATGCTGTATCCGCTGATCCAGGCGTTCGTGTCGACCGTTCTCGCTTCGCAGAAGGCGCTTATCGGGCCGGCACTCGGCATCATCGAGGGCGTGGCGGAATCAACGGCGAGCCTGCTCAAGGTTCTTGCGGGATACTACTCTGACCGGATTCGCCTTCGTAAAGCTCCGACCATTGCAGGGTATGCGCTGTCGGCGCTGTCGAAACTGCTTCTGTTCCTTACGTCAAGCGGGTGGTACTTTGTTCTGGTCTCGCGTTTCTTCGACCGGATGGGCAAAGGCGTCCGCACCGCGCCGCGCGACGCGCTCATCTACGAATCAACGGAGCCGGGCCGCAGGGGCGCTGCATTCGGGTATCAGCGCGCAATGGACTTTGCCGGCGCCACCCTCGGCGTTGCGGTGTGCTGGCTTGTCTGCCTGCAATTTCTTGACCCGGTTTCGAAAACCCTCAGGGACGTCAACGCGTTCTACACGCTGTTCGCCGTATCCGTGGTCCCGGCGTTTATCGGCGTGGTGTTCCTGTTTTTCGTCAGGGAGCCGAGACCTGCATTTGCATCAGAAGAATCGCAACAAAAACCGACGCCGAACCTCGACCTCAGGAAATACGACCGGAACCTTCGACTTTTCTTCCTTGCGCAATGTTTCTTCACTTTGGGCAATTCGTCAAACCAGTTTCTTTTTCTGCGCAGCATGAACCTCGGCATCGCTCTGCCGGCCGTGATCCTGATGTACCTGCTTTTTAACCTCTCGTCGACCGTCATGTCCCGTTTCTTCGGCGGGCTTTCCGACAAGATCGGCCGAAGGAAAATACTGATCGCAGGATACGCCCTGTACGCCGCCGTTTACTGCTCGTTCGGTCTTATTACAAGAGACCATTCATGGGTGCTGTGGATCTGCTGGATCGTCTACGGCGTCTATTACGCAATGACCGAAGGAGTGGAGAAAGCATTCGTGGGCGATCTGTCGCCCGAAGAATCAAAAGCCACCGCCCTTGGTTTTTTTTACACCATCGTCGGCATCGGCCTTCTTCCCGCAAGCGTCATCGCCGGGTTTCTTTTCTCACTCTCGCCCGCGGCCCCTTTTATTTTCGGATCGTGCATGAGCGGAATCGCACTTGTCATTGTCGCCTTGTTTGTTAAGGAAACCAGACACCGGAGCCCTGCATGAACAAGCATGTCTACACGGACCTTCTTCAAAAATCCATACTTGACAACGCAGACCGACCATGCATGCACTTCAAGCGCGGCGGCGCATACCGGACCTGGACCTACGCCGATTTCCACCGGGAGCTCAACCGTCTGGTTTCCGCTCTCAAGAAGCACGGCTACTCGAACTCCGACACCCTTGCGGTGATCGGCGACAACACTCCCGAATGGGTGATTGCGTGGCACTGCGGGTTCCTTGCCGGCGGCCGCACGGTCCCCATCGATCCCAACCTGCCCTCTGCCGAAATCCGCGAGATCGTTTCCCAGACCAAACCGAAATTCGTGTTCTGCTCCAAGGGGTTTGCCCCGTTGTTTGATGAAATGCGGTCGGAGTTCGACTGCATCGCGGCCGTCGTCGTCGCCGACGAGTCGTATCCCGAAAAGGAAAAAACGTTCGCCTCGTTTTGCGCGGCAGGAGACCCGGATGAGGACGCATTCGCGGCAAAATTCAATCCCGAAGACATCACCGTTATCATCTTTACTTCCGGGACCACGGGAAAGGCCAAGGGCGTGATGCTCTGCCAGCGGAATTTCACCGCGATTTCCCTTTCCGCAATCCCCCGCATGAAGGCCGGGCCGGGCGACACCATGATGGCGGTGCTCCCCCTGCACCACGTATTCGGCGCGTGCGCGTGCCTGCCCGGCGCGCTCGGCGGCGGGCTTGACATTGTGCTCGTCCCCACGGTAAAGGGGTCGCTCATCCTCGAAGGCCTGCGCGAAAAAAAGGTCACCATGCTCCCGGCGGTCCCCAAGCTGCTCCAGGTGTTCTACAACAACATCAACCAGAACGTGAAATCAAAAGGGATGGCAGTACGCGCCATGTTCGCAGTCCTGACGTTTCTCTCGTTCTCACTTGGCGGTCTTCTCGGGCAAAAGTTCCGCAAGAGACTTTTCTCCTCCGTGCACAAGAGTTTCGGCGGCAGGCTGAGCATCGTGATATCGGGCGGCGCCGCGATAACGAAAAACGTCTTCAACGGCTTCAAGCTCATGGGATTCAATATCGTCGAGGGATACGGCCTGTCGGAGACGTTCGGCGCAATCACTCTCTGCCCCATCGAGGACCGTAGGCTCGCCAGCGTGGGCATTCCGCTCGACGAAAACGAGGTGATGATTGACAAACAGGACGCTTCCGGCATCGGCGAGGTGTGCTTCCGCGGTACCAACGTGTTCGCCGGCTACTACAATAATGAGGAGCTCACCAAAAAGTCGTTCGATGCCGACGGCTGGTTCCACACCGGCGACCTCGGCAGGCTCGGCAAGGACCGGTTTATCTACCTGGTTGGCCGCAGCAAGGACATCATCGTGCTTGACAGCGGGAAGAATGTGTATCCCGACGAGCTGGAGGATTTTTATTCCACGTCGGAGGTCATCGAGGAAATCGGCGTGTTTTCTGTAAGGCTAAAGGACAAGGAGATCGCGGCGGCGCTGATCGTGCCGTCGCAGGAAATCCGGCGGAAATACCCCACAAGCGAAGCCGCGGAGATTGTCCGCAACGAGGTGCTGCGCCTGGGCCGCGACCTGCCTTCGTATAAAAAGATCACCGATTTCGCGGTTGTCTACGACGCGTTGCCGCGCACTACCTCGCAGAAGCTGAAGAAGCACGAGCTGCGCGAGCTGTATTACTCGCTCAAGGAATCCGGCGATGCGCGCAAGGAAAGACAGGCTGTTTCGGCGCAGGAATCCGCACTCATGAACTCGCAGGAATATCGTGTGATCGCCGGGTTTGCCGCAAAGCTCGCGAAGAAAAGCAGCGAAGCGAAGCTGCCGCCGTTCTTGAACCTCGAGCTGGACCTGGGTCTTGATTCGATGAAAAAACTCGACCTCATGTGCATGGTGGAACGAAAATACTGTTTTTCGTTCCCGGACGAGGACCTCATCAAAATTGAAACCCTCGGCGACGTTTACACCACGGTGATGGAACGGATCTCCGCGGCAGGCGCTGCTGCAAACTGCAAGGAAGAATCGGTCACCGACATCAAACAGCGTATCGCGGGGTCAAAACATCCTGTTGTCTATCCGGCCAGGGGCGCCTCGGCAGTCGCAACGGTGATCCCCCTGCTCACCCGCGCTGCGGGCAACCTGCTGTGGAACGTGTCCTCGACCGGCGGCAGCGACATTCCGCTCAATAAGCCGCTTATTTTCTGCGCGAACCGCCAGAGCGTGCTCGACCCTCTTTGGATCATGTATTCCCTCCCGCAGCGCGCGAGACGGAAGACATTCATCGTCGGCGGCCGCGATTTTCTGCCGCCCCTGATGCTCGCGTCCCTCGGCGGGCATATCGTGCGCGTCAAGCGCGAGGGCGACGTCGCCGAGATTCTCCGCACGTCAATCGCCATCATCAAAGACGGCAACAACCTGCTTGTGTTCCCCGAAACCGGCCGCACTAAGACCGGCGAA
>DATFYJ010000113.1:0-2643 GCA_035315105.1 Chitinivibrionales bacterium | reverse complement strand
CGCGGGGTGCAGCGTGGTTGGGCCTGTGGCAAGACCGAAACAACCTCACCCCGCCCTCTCCCACGGGGAGAGGGTGAAAATTTGGAATTAGATAAACATAAGCGCGCACCCTTGGAGCGGCAGTTGTGAAGCAAAGATTTTATATCCGTTCAAACCTATGGTATTTTTATGTGTCAGGTGAATACGAGCACAATACAATCTTTATAACTATTCTTTATTTATCATTTTCCCCTCTCATTTTGCCTGCCGCCTCGTGCGCTTCATGGATTTCTTCCTCATAATAAGTTATATTTTCATCATTGCTGGATGAAACCGTCCAGTCCGTCCTGCATCCTCTCCTCTACCCGCGGAAGTCCTATGAATAATCCGGCCTTTCTTACAATCCTCTCGTGCGCGCTGCTGGCTTTCGGCGGCCAGACGGCCAAGGAAACCATTGCGGTGATGACCCTTCACGGCAGCTCGGGCATCACCAAGGACGAATGTGAGCTGCTGTCCGACAGGCTCCGCGTCGAGTTCTTCAAGACCAACATGGTTGACGTGATGGAACGCGAGCAGATGGCGGAAATCCTCAAGGAACAGGGCTTCCAGCAGTCCGGCGCGTGCACCAACGAATCCTGCCTCATCGAAATGGGGCAAATTCTCGGCGTCAAGAAGCTCGTGTCCGGTTCGATCGGAAAAGTGGGCTCGCTGTATCTGCTTAACGTCCGCCTCATCGACATCAAAACCGCGAAAATTTCAAAGACCGTTTCCGAAGACGTGAAGGGCGACCTGGAGGAGGTGGTGGGCCGCCTTGCCGATGTGGCCCGGAGGCTGTTCGAGCCGGAGAAGGTCCAGCAGGCGGCCGCGCCGCAGCCCGGCCCGAAAGAAGTAGAACGCCGTGCCGAGCCCCGCAAGGAAGAGGCTCAGCCTGCGACGCCGGGCAGTCTCGACTGCGACGGCCGGGCGTTTATCGAACTTGTCCCGTTCGACAAGGCAGTGCTCGGTTTTGACATGGAAGAATCCGACTGGAAGGAGGCCTACGACAAGATGGCGGGTAAACTCCGCCGCGAACTCAGGCACGGGGCCGACACCGCATCGAGCATTGCTCTTGACAATGCGAAAGACTGCAAGGCGATAGTCCTGAGGCCTCATCTGGAATCGTATTCCACCAAGCCGGCGCGCCTGGGCCAGAAGGAAGGCACCATACGCATCACCTTCGCCGTTTTTCCGTCCCCCTCGGCGGCGCAGCCCGCCTTCTCGGTGACTGCGGAAGCCACGGGCGAGAGGCACTGGCACGACGTTACCCCGTTCATCAACGCGTGCGAGGAGCTGGGAAAAGAGCTGGGAAAGCAACTGAGAAGATCGGACGCGTTTGACAAGCTTGACGGGGGAAAGTGATGACGGTTTCCCCGCACGAAGTGTATTCTCCCACGGCATGTGCCTCATTTCCTCCCGGAGCGCGATGAAATCAGTGACCGTTGACAATGTGGAAATCGTCCTCTCCCATCCCGTGGACGTCGCCGCGGAATGGATAGGACAGCAGGAACCGCTGCGTCAGCTCCTTGCGTGCTGGCTCACGGTGGCCGAAAACGACCTGCCGCTCACCCCGCGCCTCATCGGCGTGCCGGGCATCGGCAAGACCACTCTGGCCATTACCGCGGCGCGCAAGCGCGGCCAGCCCGCATACGTGATGCAATGCACGGCCGACACCAGGCCCGAAGACCTGCTGGTGAGCCCGGTCCTTTCCGAAAAAGGCAAAATCGCGTACCATGCGAGCCCTTTGCTTTCCGCGGTGCTGGAAGGCGGCATCGCCGTGCTCGACGAGGGAAACCGCATGTCCGAAAAATCATGGGCGTCGCTCGCCGGGCTGCTTGACAACAGACGGACCGCGGAATCGCTCGTGGCCGGCATTGTGGTGAAGGCGCACCGGGAATTCCGCGCCGTGGTGACCATGAACGAGGACTCCTCGACTTTCGAGATTCCCGATTACATCATGTCGCGGCTCCAGCCCGGCATCGAAATCGGGTTTCCCGACCGCCCCGACGAACTGGCCATCCTTTCGTACAACCTGCCCTTCTGCACGGAAGAAGTGCTTGACATATGCGTTGAGTTCCTCCAGCGTGCCCACGGCCTCGACCTTCCGTACTCGGTGCGCGACGGTATCAACGCCATCCGCTACACGCTCAAGAAGAAATACGACGATCCCTCGAAAGACGTCCGCACCCTGTTTGAAGGGTCGATCGCCCAGATCCTGGGAAGCGAGGCGCTCGACCTTGACGCTCTCGCAGAGCGCCGCAAGCAGTCGGGCATGAACCTGCCGTCCATGAGCCTTGGCGACTGTTTTTTTCCCGACGACGACGACCTGAATCCCGACGCAAAAGACGACTGAGGCCGAAGTGATGAAGCCGGCCGAATCAATAACGATGGTACCGTACGCGCACGGAAGTCTCGCGTTCACGCATCACGTGCGGGACCTGTGCCTGCAAAAGAAGTTCGACTGCATCGCCGTCGACCTTCCCTGCTGTCTCGCGGAGTCTCTTCTCGAAGCGATTTCGGACCTCCCCTATATTTCGGCGGTGGTGTGCCGGGACGATGGCGAGTCGGCCTATTTCGCCGCGGCAGACCCGTGCGACGCGTCCGTTGAGGCGCTGCGCCAGAGCCGCC
>DATFYJ010000112.1:0-4052 GCA_035315105.1 Chitinivibrionales bacterium | reverse complement strand
CCGTGAATAGCGCGGAAGAAAAGGCGGGTTAAGCGCTGCAATCTTCATTGAGGAATACGCAATCTACGGAACGTGCATCCCGGGAAAACGCCCCGCATTTCCGGCGCGCGCCGCTCCTGCAAAGAAGGTAAATCCGCTTTTAAATGAACTGGTCTATCTTGGCCTGGAGCGCCTTTTTCGCCAAAAGACCCACGTGCTGGTCCACCACGCTGCCATTCTTAACAAAAAGGATGGTCGGGATGTTGCTCACTGAGTACCGCGACGCGGTAAGCGGCGAAGCGTCCACGTTGAGCTTGCCGATCTTAATCCTGCCGCCGTATTCGCGCGCCAGCTCCTCAACGATGGGCGTGAGCATCCTGCAGGGCCCGCACCACTCGGCCCAGAAATCCACCAGCACCGGGACCGGCGACTTCAGCACGTCGGCCTCGAAATTCGCATCGGTAAATTCGGCCAGAACATCACTTGACATAAACGACTCCTCCCCGGGCCCGCCATGTCCGCCGGAAGGGCGACCAGCCCGCCGTCACCCCCGTTTTTGAAGCGCGTCCAGAACCGCGGCCCGCAGTTTCTGCCAGCCCGCCGGATCGTTCCTGTATCCATTGACAAAGACCTTTGCCTTTGCCCCGTCTATTCCCGTGAGCACGCACAGGCGGTGGTAGCGCTGGGCCGCCTGCGTGCGCGAAAGCGTCTTGTCGGTGGAAAGCAATTCAATGCCCGCAAAGTAGGAGACGAAATTCTGGTACAACGGCGCCGAATCGGCGGCGCGGGCGGCGCCGGTTGCGCAGATCAGAAACAGTGCAGTCAATATCAGCAGGTTCTTTTTCATGCTGTATAAAAATGCTTGGTTCAGGACAAAGAGTCAAGATGATATAAACGTGCTTATAAGAGTAAGATTTGAAATTGGGCGTTCCCCTCGCTGGGCTCGGGTCGGTTCTCCTTCCGGTCTCGGGCCTTGCCCTCGGGCCGCCACGGCCCTATGGCCCTCAGGGCCGGGTCCGGGCGGCGTCCCGCTCTAGCGGGACCTCCAGTCGCCCCTAACGCGCGGCAGGGGAAATCCATTTAGTCAAATTATCTTTTTGCGTCAGTCGGAATTTCTTCGCAATCCGTCAAAGATTTTCAATCCGCATTCCGCAATCATCAATCCACAATTCTCCAAGGGTGCCCCCACAACAGAGTAGGAGGGGGTGTGGGTGCAAACAACCGGCGCCTTGAAACTATGTGTTCCATTGGCCGGTTGGTTGCACCCCAGGGGGACACCTCCCCCACCAAACTTCGTTGTCTTTCAACCTTCAACTTTCAACCTTTAACTTCTTTGGTACAGCTCTTCCAGCCCCTTCACCACCGCTTCGGGCCTCACTTTCCTCAGGCACTTGCGGGAGCCGGTGAGGCATACGTTGCCGCCGTGAGCGTGACAGGGCCTGCAGAACCGGGCCGCCTCGAACACGCGGAAGGCCGGTTCGCCATAGGGGAAAAAACCGAAATGCGACGTCGTCGGGCCGTAGATGATGCCGGTCCGCACGCCGCATGCCCTTGCAATATGCGACAGCCCCGTGTCGTTTCCCAGGGCGATCCTGCATTGCGAAACGAGACACGCCGTTTCGTACAGCGACAGCTTCCCCGCGGAGGTAACGCAGCGGTCGCCAACGGCGTTCTTCATCCTGTTCGCTGCTGCGGCGTCCGCGGGCCCTCCCGCAACGAGCACGTCCCAGCCCTTTGCGGCGAAATACCTGCCCACAAAGGTGTAAAACTTCGCGGGCCACTCCTTGTTTTTCCACGCGCTGAACGGAAACAGGGCCATGCGCGGCCGGACCACCCCGCTTTCCGGGAAGAAGCCGAACGCGGTCCCGCATTTCTTTTTGTCAAGAATGAGGCGCGGCGCGGGAAATGCGCCCGGCGCGCCTTCGAACCCGCATGCCCGGGCGTAGCGCGCGACCACGCTGTCGCCCTTGGGGTACAGGCTTGCCCGAAGGACCAGCAAAACCGCGCGCTCAAAATGCCGCTTGCTCACGACCGAAGCCTTTTCCAGCGACACGAGGCCCTTCCGCAGAGAAAGGCTTCTGCGGCTGTTCTGCAGGTCGATGATCCTGCTCCACGCAACGCCGGACAGCGCGGCCGCGGGTTCTCGCTCGCCGCCTTTGTCAACCGCAACCACCCGTGCCAGGCGCGGGTCGGCCGAGAAAAGTCCGGCGTATTTTCTGTCGGTTGCAAACCAGAGGTTCGCCGTTGGAACCGAGGACTTCAGGTATTCGAAGACGCTCGCGGCAAGGACCACGTCGCCCATCGAGGAGAGACGGATGATGAGGATTTCCATGATTTTTCGTTCCGAAAAATACCTTCCGATAGGAGTGGTGTGGGGGCAAAATGTATTTTCGTTGTTACAATACTTTGTAAAACTGTAAGAAGGTAAGCGTTTTGTGGGGGAAGGCTCCCCCTCGCTCCGGCCTCCTCGGCCTTTGGCCTGCGGTGTCCTGCTCTACCCCCTCCTGGGTGCACCCCTAGAGAGAGTAGTTGCAAAAATCAAACACCCGTGTGGGGGCACCCAAGCAGAGTTGCGGTAAGGAAGAGGTTGAATGGTTGAAAAGTTGAATTATTGAGAATTCAAGAAAGAAGCTTCGGCCGATTTTCTGCACACGCCGATTGGCGCGAGAAGCATAAATTGACAGAATAGATTCCCCCTGCCGCGCGCCAGGTAGGACCGGAGGGTGAGCTGGAGCGAATTGCCGGCCGACCCCTCGCCTAAGGCGACTAGGGGCGGACCGGCAACGAGGCCGAAGGCCGACGACCCTTGGAAGCACCCGAAGGGGTGGACCGGCCCGAGCGTAGCGAGGGAAACGCCCAAGATTTCTTTTCACGAATTCACCAACCTTGATCAAGGCAAATATATCATGAATGAACCCTTACCGCTCAACCAACCGGGCAAACGCTACATCCGACCGGCCGCGGCCCCGGCCGTCAACCCCTACCAGTCTCCCATGCCCGCCGTGGGCGACAAGATAGGCCCCAGCCGCATCACCCAACTCGTGGGCGAGGGCGGCATGGCGAACGTGTACAAGGTGTGGCACGAGGGCCTCGAGGTCACCAGAGCGCTCAAGATCCTCAAGAACGCGTCCGACAAGGAACTGCGCGACCGTTTCTTTACGGAAGCGAAAATCCTGGCCGACATACACCACCCGAACATCATCGAGATCCACAATATCGGCTATTGGGAGCAGCAGATACCGTTTCTGGAAATGGAGTTCGTGGACGGCGTGTCGATACGCGATCTCATTACGACATGCGGCAGGTTCCCGCTCCCCGTGGCCCTCATCACCGCGTATTTCGTGTGCCAGTCGCTCCACTACGCGCACACCAAGGACTACACGCTGTACGGGAAGGTTTACAAAGGCCTCATTCACCGGGACATCAAGCCCGACAACGTGCTTGTCTCCAGGGACGGCAACGTCAAGCTCATGGATTTCGGCATTGCCAGGCCGTCCGAGGTGAGCCTGCACACCATCGGCGGAAAGGTGATGGGATCGCTCGCCTACCTCTCGCCGGAGCAGCTCGAAGGCAGGGACATCGACCACCGCAGCGACATTTTCTCGCTCGGATCGGTGCTGTACGAAATGATAAGCGGCCAGCGGGCGTTCCCGCAGAAAACGATTTCCGAGCTTGTGCGGCACAAGGCAAAGGGCGAATACGCGGCGCTCGACTCGTTCGGCACCGACGCGCCGGCATCGGTGGTCTGGCTGGTGAACAAAAGCATGGCGCTTGCGCCCGATGACCGTTTCGCCACCGCCGCGGAAATGGCAAACGCCCTGTACCGCGAATTCAAACTGATCTGCGACCGCGCGCCGTCCGAAGTGATCTACACGTTCATCCAGGACCCGGTGCGCTGGCAGGCCGACGCCGCGTCACCGGCGGCGAAACCGGCGAAGAAGACGATGTCGATGCGGACCGTTGTCATCCTTACGGCCGCAGCTTCGGTCGCCGCAGTTTCGCTTCTGTTCGTCCTCGCGAGGCTTGTGGGGTTATTGTAGAGAAACGGTCTGGATGCTGTCGATATCGGGGAA
>DATFYJ010000111.1:0-2739 GCA_035315105.1 Chitinivibrionales bacterium | reverse complement strand
CGAAGTCCGACGTGTCGGCAATGGTGAGCGCGCGGATATTTATCTTATTGTCTCTGAGGACCATCGCGACGTTTGCGAGCCTGCCGGGCTTGTTTTCAAGAAAAACCGAAATCTGCTGTATGTTCATCGGCATTCTCCTTTTGTGTCAGATAATTCGTTTGTCAATGACCCTCTTCGCTTTTCCCTCGCTTCGGGTGATCGATTTCGGCTCGACGAGTTTGACCTTCGCATGGATGAGCAAGGCGTCGTGCAGGGCACGTTCGATCTCCTTTTCGCGCACTTCGAGTTTTCTGATCTCGTCGGAGAAACTGGTTTCGCTCACTTCCACCTGTACTTCCAGATAGTCGAGGTTTTCGCGCCGTTCCACCACCAACTGGTAATGCGGCTCAACCCCCTCCATCTTGAGGAGGACCTCCTCGATTTGGGACGGAAACACGTTGACCCCGCGGATGATGAGCATGTCGTCGGTGCGGCCGAGAATCCGGTGCATCCTCACCGATGTGCGGCCGCAGCCGCATTTTGAATGGTCGAGGTACGTAATGTCGCGGGTCCGGTAGCGGATGACGGGCGTTCCTTCCTTGGTGAGCGTGGTGAACACGAGCTCGCCTTTTTCTCCGTCGGGAAGCACCTTGCCGCTGTCCGGGTCTATAATTTCCGGGTAGAAATGGTCTTCGAAAATATGCAGCATGTCCTGGCGCTCGCACTCCGAGGCCACGCCCGGGCCAATAATTTCAGTGAGTCCGTAAATGTCAATCGCCTTGAGATGGAGCTTTGCTTCGATTTCTTTGCGCATGTTTTCGCTCCACGGTTCTGCACCGAACAGGCCAGCTTTGAGCGGCAGCTTGGAAAAGTCTATTTTCTCCTCGCGACCCACTTCGGCGAGGTACAGGCTGTACGAGGGCGTGCAGGCAAGGATAGTGGTTCCAAAATCCTGCATGATCTGCAGCTGACGCTTTGTATTGCCGGCGGAAATCGGAATGATCATCGCGCCCATCCTGCGCGCGCCGTAATGCACGCCGAGTCCTCCGGTAAATAATCCGTATCCATAGGCGTTCTGGACCCTGTCCTTAGCGGTGGCGTCGCCCATGGCCAGCGTTCTGGCCATCACTTCGGACCAGATTTCGATGTCTTTTCTTGTGTAGGCGTCGACCACGGGCTTGCCCGTGGTGCCCGACGAGCTGTGAATCTCGACGATGTTGTTGACATGGCAGGAAAGCAGGCCATAGGGATACACATCGCGCAGATCTGTCTTGGTTATGAAGGGGAGCTTGACAATATCGGAAATGTGCTTGATATGGGTCGGCTTCACACCGGCCGCGTCCATTTTTCCGCGGTAAAAGGGATTGTTGACGTAGGCTTTTCTCGCCAGATTCTGCAGCCGTCTTGTCTGAAGGATGGTAAGCCGCTTCCGGCTCATTGTTTCAAGTTCTCTGTCCCATATCATAAAACGGCTCCGTGAGGCAGTGGGTTATTAGGGCAATAGTGGAGGGTTCTCAAACCGACCTATTAACATAATATATGGGACAGAGGGTTTGGCAATAGGGAAAAGACTCCGGCTCCTGAGAACGCATGCGCAGACAACAACGGCATTGCCGCGGTCACTTTGAGCGGGGATCTTCAATGAATTTATGCGGCAGATACATCGTCTGCAGGAAGACTGCCGACAGATGTCGGATCATCCTTTGAGTGCAAAGTAAAGCAGGAGATCAAACAACTGGATCCCGTCCCATCGCATTTCATCGAGCGCCTTGTGCTCACCGCACCATTGAGGAACCATGACCAGCGGAATGAGCACGGGCGGTCGCGAAAGCACGCGGCCGGCTGTTTTCGCCAGTGCAGTGGTCATTTTACGGTGGATGGTCAACCTTTTTATAGGTGCCGTGAGCGGCTGGGAACAGAATTCCGCGTCTGAAAGGACATTGTATTCCCTGCATGCGCACGGCCTGATCGGATGGATCGCGCAAGACCCTTGTTTGAGAAAGGGGCAGTCTACCGAAAGGTCCCAATAATGTGCCGCTGCCTCAACCTGTTCTTCACCGGAGGCACATACCTCAAGTTTTTTCCACATTCCGCCGCGTTCAAGTGCGAATTTCGCGGCTCCAAATTGACGGGTGAAGAAATCAGCGTGTTCGCATCCGGGAGAAAGCGTTTCGTGCCAAATAAAGAATGCTTCCGGGATGGAGACAGGCACCATCTGGCGGCAGCACACGCCGCAGCCCGGTCTGCAGGAGACTGCGTGCCCCGATCGTGCGGCTTTGGCAACAGCAAGTCCGACAATCCCGTCGCACAAGCTGAACAAGGGCGGCGCGAGTTCGGACAGCCCCAGCGGGGAATCGGGAACAGCCACCTGCGCCGGCGGGAGTCTGCCGTCCGGGGTTTCTATGTCAATTGTAAATGTCCTTGTACCCATATTGAAGAACCCCGCAGTCCCGCGGGACGAGGAATTTTCCATCCCTTTGGAATAAGACATACTTATAGTCGCTCGCTAGCCCCGAAGCAAGCTTGGAGGAATGCGCTCGCTCTGGGATTCAAGGTTCGGCCATGGACAAATGCATGGAAGTATGGTCTTTCCAAATGGCAACGGCGCCGCAGAATGCAGCGCCGTTCATTACGGAGAAGCGGCGGTAACGTGCCGTCAGTAGCTCATTCCCCATCCATACGCATAGAGTGGAGCACCGCCGGTGCCGACGTTGTCTCCCATGTTGCCCGTGTTGATTGGTTCCTGGGCATTGCTTACCG
>DATFYJ010000110.1:0-3146 GCA_035315105.1 Chitinivibrionales bacterium | reverse complement strand
GTGGTCCTCTAAGATGTTTCGGCTGCCTCGGCCGGGACGGCATCCTCTACTTTGTCAATCGGCAGCAGGATGTCGAACTGCGCGCCGCCGCCCACGTGGTTGCTGGCGTGTATCGTGCCGCCGTGTTCCTCGACAATTCTGCGCGCAAGCGCGAGCCCGAGCCCTGTTCCGCCCGGCCGCTTGCTGAAGTACGGTTCAAAAATGCGTTCGAGGTTTTCCGGGGCGATCCCCTGGCCGTTGTCGACGACTCTGATGAGCATGCTGCGGTTTGGAGTGGGCTCCGCGACAAGCGATATCGTGCCTCCCTCGGGAACCGCCTCGATGGCATTGAGCAGCAGGTTGAGGAACACGAGCCTCATCTGTTCGATATCGGCATTGATGGTCTGCGCCGTGTCGCCGGAATATTCCAAGGAGACGCGCTTCGCAAGGAGCTGCTGTTTGATAAGCATTTGCAGCTGATCGAACAGTTCAGACAAGGGGAATTCGGTTTTCTTGAGCCGCGAAGGCCTGCCGATGGTGAGGAACTCGCTTACCATCTTGTTAAGCTGCTGAACCTCCGCCTTGAGCGCCGTTATCAGCTCCAGGTAAGACCCCCGCCGGCCTTCCTCCTCCGGAAGGTATTCGTCGCTGAGATGATCGGCCGTGAGATTGATAAGATTGAGGGGGTTCCGTATTTCGTGGGCGAGGTTTGATGCCATTTCTGCAAGGATCGCATGACGCTCAAGATCGCGCAGCTTGTCCTCCAGAAGCTTCTGCATGCTCAGCTTCTGCGTCATGGCGTTGAAGGACTTGGTGAGGCGTCCGATCTCATCGCGCCCCTTGTGGGGGAGCCGCACCGACAGGTCGCCCGACGCCACGTGCTCGGCAGCGCTGGAAAGCTGCCGCAGGGGCTTGCTGAGGCGGTACAGTACGAAGAACGAGACAAAGAACATGATGAACAGCGCTATCGAAGCAATAACAAGCGTCCGCATGTTCAATTGACGGGCAAGAATCCCGAAATCGTTGACGACAATGGACGTCTCGAGCATGCCGATCACCTTGTTGTCGCGGATGATGGGGACCTGGACGAAATCGTAGCGCACCGGCCTTCCTCCGGAATCCTCGGCGCCGTATTGCGCCCGTACGATGATTTCCTTTCCGGAAAGAAGACTGCTCTGCTGCCCCACTTTCTTCGGGTTGGTGCTCGCCACGATCTTCTGCGTGCTTCCCACCACCGAAACTTCACGGACGCGGGTGTCGCTTTTCATCTCCTCGATGAATCGTTCCAGCGCCTCAAAGTCACGGCCCTTTCTGGTGGCAAGTTTCTGTGTCGAATAGTGCACCGTATGGACTATGTCCTGAATGTCGCTTTCGAATTGCCGGATGATGTGGCGTTCGAACTGTATCGTAAAGAACAGCATGAGCGCAACGACAATGACGAAAAACGGCGCAAAAACAAGAAACAGCTTGGTTTGAAAACTCATCGTATCGAACCATTGGTTTGTTGACGGTTCCGAACCACCAGTAAAATAGTACCTCATGGCGTGCCGGTAGCAACAATTTGTACGACCGACAATCCCCTATCTGCGGCCTCCGTTTTTCCACCCGCAGCATTCGGCTCCTTTTCGCCGAATTCTGTGTCCGTATTCGAATTATGTATTTTGAGTCAGACATGAAAAACATGCATGATGCCGAAGCGCTTGTCCGAGTGACCATCTTCGACGGCGCAAGGAAAACCGTTCTCGCCCGCAAGGGCGGCTCACTTCTTGACATATTGCGGAAAGCCGGCGCACCGGTTGTTGCCGCATGCGGCGGAAAAGGCATTTGCAGGAAGTGCACCGTAACCGTGCAAGGCACAGGACAAAGATTGGCCTGCCGCTACACCGTCAGGCGCGATCTGGAAGTCGTGGTGCCGCCGCGCGCCAAGGCGCTCATCCTTGAATCGGGGAAAGACCTGCGGGCGGGACGCCGCAAGGGGTCAAGGCCGGACAATTCACGCTCGCGTCCGAAAAGATCGTATGGCCTCGCCGTCGACATCGGCACAACAACGGTGGTGGCGTATCTCGTGGACCCGGCAGCCAGGGCATCGGTCGGCGTTGAATCATTTGTCAATCCGCAAAGCGCATTCGGCCATGATGTGATAAGCAGGATTCATTACTGCATGGAGCATAAAAACGGCCTTGGGGAACTTCGCGGGTGCCTTATTGCCAAGATAAACGAATCCATCGGCCTTCTGTGCAGCAGAACGGGCATCAAATGCGACGACATCCGCAGGGCAGCGCTTGTGGGCAATCCCACCATGCTCCACCTTTTTTTGGGAATTAACCCGGTTTCCATCGCACATGCGCCCCACAAACCAGTCTTCACTGCTTCACAAACAATAACCGCCAGGCTGTGCGGCCTTCGGATAGACGCAAGCGGCATCGTGCATGTGCTTCCCGGCGTGTCGGGCTATGTCGGCGCCGACATCACGGCAGGCATTGCGTCCACGCCCTTGCCCGACAGCAGGGAGTTCTCGCTATATCTTGACATCGGAACAAACGGCGAAATCGCCATGGGCAACAGAAAGAGGCTCTGGTGCTGCGCCGCCGCGGCAGGTCCGGCGTTCGAAGGCGCCTCGCTTGCGTACGGCATGGCAGGAATCGAAGGTGCGCTGTGCTCATTTCACAAGGGAAAATACGCCACCATCGGCGGCGCGGCGCTTGCGGGGATCTGCGGGTCGGGCATCGTCGACATCACCGCGTGGCTGCTTAACAAAAGGAAAATTGACGCAAGCGGCTACATGAAAGCGCGGTTCGTCGTCGAAAGAGGCGCCCGGACGGCCACGGGACGCTCTATCGTGGTTACGCCGGCCGACATCCGGGAGATCCAGCTTGCCAAGGCGGCAATTCAGGCGGGCATTGGGATCCTGCTCAAGACTGCGGGCCTCCGCATTGACGACATGGAAAACCTGTATCTGGCCGGCGCGTTCGGCGCCTTCATGAACGTGAAGAACGCGGCGGCAATCGGCCTGATTCCACGGGAACTGAAAGGCAGGGTGATTTCGCTGGGCAATGCCGCCGGCACCGGCGCGCGCAATGCCGTACTGTCAAGCAGCTTCGAGGCGCGCGTTGAGAGAATCGCGGCAAGGGCACGGTATGTCGAGCTGTCGGGGCGGGAGGATTTCA
>DATFYJ010000109.1:0-12815 GCA_035315105.1 Chitinivibrionales bacterium | reverse complement strand
GGATCTGTTCGTACAGATGGTCGAGCGACAGCCCTCCCATGCGGCGAAGCTCCCGTTCCTTCTGCGCGAGCCTGCGGCGAGCGCTTATCTCGCGCGCCTCTTTTTCGTCGGCAACCACGCGGAACGAATCGCCGGCCTGCGGCGTGCCCGACAGCCCGAGCACGAGCACCGGCTGCGACGGGCGGGCGCGCTCCACCACCGTGCCGCGGTCGTTAAAAAGGTCGCGCACGCGCCCGGAGTGGATGCCGGTAATGAAGGCGTCGCCTTTGACAAGCGTTCCCTTCTCGATGAGCACCGTGGCCACCGGGCCTTTCCCTTTGTCAAGTTCCGATTCGATCACCACGCCGCGCGCCGGGCCCTCGGGGTTCGCCTTGAGCTCCATGATCTGGGTCTCGAGCGACAGGATTTCGAGCAGCTTGTCGACCCCCTTGCCCGTCTTAGCGGAAATCTCGACGCAGGTCACCTGGCCGCCGTAGCCTTCCACGAGTACGTTGTACTGCGCCAGTTCGTTCTTGACGCGGTCGATGTTTGCCGTGGGCAAGTCAACCTTGTTGATGGCGACGACGAGCGGAACGTTCGCGGCCCGCGCGTGGTCGATCGCCTCCTTGGTCTGCGGCATCACGCCCGCGTCGGCCGCGACAATGAGCACGATCACGTCGGTGATCTGCGAGCCGCGCGCGCGCATGGCGGTGAAGGCCTCGTGGCCCGGCGTGTCGAGGAACGTGACCGTGCCGTGCGCCGTGGTGACCTCGTATGCGGCGATGTGCTGGGTGATGCCGCCCGCCTCGCCGGCGATCACGTTGGTCTTGCGGATATAATCAAGGAGCGATGTTTTTCCGTGGTCCACATGGCCCATCACGGTCACCACCGGCGCGCGCGGCTCCTCTTTCCCGCCGGCGGTCTCCTCGTCGGCTTCGTCGGTCTCGGTCGCGTATTCGCTCATGAGCTGGGCGGTGAACCCGAATTCGTTCGACACAAGCTCGATGGTCTCGAAATCGAGCCGCTGGTTGATGGTGACGAACAGGCCGAGCTCGAGGCACTTGGCGATCACCTCGGACACCGCAGCCTGCATCATGTTCGCGAGCTCCGCAACCGTCACGAATTCGCTTACGTTAAGAGTCTTCTTCTCCTCCACCGTCCCGTCTTCCTTGGGACGCGCCTCCTTCTTGTATTTCTTGCGCTCCGAGCCGCTGCCGATCTTGGCAAGCGTTTTCTTGATGTTCGCCTTGAGCTGCATTTCGTCAATTTCCGGACGCTCGGGCTTTTTCTTGCCGCCCTTCTTCTTCGCCTTGCGAAACGACGACCTTCCCCCGCCGCCGGGTCTGCCGGCGGTCGACGGCGCGGTCCCTGCGGCGGGCGCCGCAACGGGCATGAACGCCATGGTCTTGATCCTCGGCGACTGGTCCTCGCGGGCGCGGAACTCGGAGGAGCCGAATTCGCGGTTGCGGAAGCGCCGGTCCTTTTCCCGCTGCGCCTCGACGGCGACGGCCGGCAACGGCTGCGGTTTTTTGACCTCGGCCGGAGGCGCGGGCTCCGGTTTTTCCACTTTGGTAAGAAGCTCTTCCTTGGCCTTCGCGATGATCTGCTTCTTGCGCTCGTATTCCTTCTTGATCTCGGCCCGTTCCGATTCGAATTTCTTCTTGATTTCGTCGCGCAGGTTCTCGTCCACCGTGCTCATGTGGCTCTTGACAGGAATTCCCATCTGCTGGAGCATCTGGACGAGCGCCTCGCTCGAAACCTTGAATTCCTGGGCGAGCTTGTACACTTTTTCTTTTGCCATTGCGAACCTCTGCTGGTTTACACGGTGCCGGTGCCGCCGTGACGGGCGCGCACCGACGCGCTGCGCGCGCTATGCTTCTTCGCCGTCCCGGCCTTCGGCCGGTTCTTCGCCTGCGACCGCTTCGCTACCCGGCGCTGCCTTGTCCGGATCTATTTCTATTTCGGACTCCGATTCGGCTTCAACGGCGTTCTCGACGAGCGACTCGATGGACGATTCCGGCTCCACCGGCGTTGCCGCTCCTCCAACCGCCCCGGGAGCGTCGGTGCCGGGAAGGTCTTCCGGCTCGACAGCCTCAACGGCGACTTCCTTGGGTTCCTCAGACTCGGGTTTGGGCGGCAGGCCCGCAAGGATCGCGGTGCGTTCTTCTTCCGTAAAGGCGGCAAACTCCTCGTCGCCGTACACGTCGATGTCCTTCTCGATCATCTTTGAGGCGAGCCTGATGTTCTGTCCTTCCTTGCCGATGGCCTGCGCAAGGTCGTCCTCGCGGATGATGACCACGATCTTTTTCTCGGTGACAGGCACCACGCGCTTCACCTCCGCGGGCGAGAACACGCGGCGCACGAGGAGCGAAAGCTCCTCGGTCCAGTTGATGATGTCGATGCGTTCGTTCGACAGTTCCCGCACAATGGCCTGCACGCGGTTGCCCCGCATGCCCACGCACGCGCCCACGGGGTCAACGCGGTCGTCGCTCGTGGTCACCGCGATCTTCGAGCGGAAACCCGGGTCGCGCACGACCTTCACGATCTTCACGGTCTTGTCGAATATTTCCGGGACTTCGAGTTCGAACAGGCGCGCCAGGAACTCCGGCGCCGTTCGGGAAACAATCACCTGCGGCCCCTTGGGGTTGTTCTTGACTTCCACGATGCACCCGCGGATCGGATCGCCCTGGCGGTACCGCTCCTTGCGGATCTGCTCCTTGTACGGCAGCAGCGCCTCGGTGCGGCCGAGGTTCACCAAGATGTTGCCCTTGTCAATCTGCTGCACCGTGCCGGTCACGAGTTCGCCGATGCGTTCGCTGTAGTCGGCGAACACCTTTTCGCGTTCGGCCTCGCGCACCCGCTGCACGATCACCTGCTTGGCGGTCTGGATGGCGCTGCGGCCGAACCGGTCCATGTCCAGCTCCTGCATCAGCTCGTCGCCCACCTCGAGGTCCGGGTCGGCCTTCCTGGCCTCTTCCACCGAAATTTCCTTTTCCGGATCGACAACGGCTTCCACCACGGTCTGGCGCGTGTACACTTCGATGAGCCCTTTTTCCTTGTCGACCTTCACCTCGACGTTGGTGGGCTTTCCCAGGTACCGTTTCGCGGCCGTCACGAGCGCGTCGCGGAGCGTGTCGGACACGAGGTCCATGCTGATGCTTTTTTCCTTGGTGACGCTCGAAAGCGCCGCCGCGATATCGAGGGCCTTTACGTTTTCGTTCTTGTTCTTCGCCTTCATGGTCTCTTTCCTTTTGGGATTTATTTGAAACGGATGTCCAGTTTTCCCTTTGCAATGGTATCCAGCGGTATCTTCCTCTCGCCGCCGCCCTCGGGTTCGACCGTAAGCACGTTGTCGGCGCAGGAAATGCACTTCCCCACCACCACCGGCCCCTGCGCACCCTCGTCCTTGAGTTCGAGCCGCACGTACTGGCCGATCACCTTGACAAAATCGTGCTGCGTGGCGAGCGGCTTGTCGGCCCCCGGCGAGGAGACCTCGAGCGTGTACGGCGTGTCGGAGAAATTCTCCACGTCGAGCAGCATCGACAGTTCGCGGCTCGCGTTTTCGCAATCGTCAATCGTGACCCCGCCTTCCTTGTCGATAAAGACCCGCAGCACCGAATGCCGCCCGGCCGCCACGTACTTGAGGTCGTACAGCTCCATGCGCATGAACTTGAGCTTTTCCCCGATGATCGGCCTTATTTCGTCGAGCGTCATGGGCACCACCGCAAGGACCGGGTATTCGCGTTATAACAAAAAACGGGCTTTCGCCCGCCTTCTCCCAGATGCAAAACTCTCATTAACGACAATTAAATATATGATATGGGAGAATGATAATAGTTAAAATTTTCCGTATTGATGATATCTTCTTCCATAGTTTAAATACAAAAACTTGGGCGTTCCCCTTCGCTACGCTTCGGGTCGGCCCCAGGGGAAACCACGAAGTGGTGTCCCCACCAAGTTTTCTAGTTTTTATAGTTATTCTTCACCCACTCCACCGCTTCTTCTCTCGACGTCAACTTGTTTTCGAGTTGCAGATCGTACGCCTCACCCAATATCTTCCCGAACAATGGTCCCGGCTTGTAGCCGAGTTCAATCAGGTCTTTCCCGGAAATCAACGCAGGCGGCTTGATTTCCTCAACCGGCAGCTCGGCGCGCTTCTCCTTGACAAAGGTGTAATTCGACAGGTCGCCGTGGCTCGCCAGGCAGTCCACGCGGTGGACTTCCAGTTCGTCGTCGATGGTGGGGCGCGACAGGAACCGCTTGAGCGTGGACAGCCGCATCTTGGTCACGTTGATGAAATTCATGTGGTTGTCGACCACCTCGCACACGCTTTCCAGAAGGGAATTCGGCGCCTTGAGCCTGCGCAGCAGGAGCGCCGCCATGGTCGCACCCACGCGGTCGTGGTTCGAAAACCGTATGCGGTCACTCACCGCCATAGTGGCGGGTTTTCCTATGTCGTGCAGGAGCGCGCCCCAGGCCGCGACCTGCGTAGGGTTTGCAAGCAGGGACAGCGCGCGCACCGTGTGCGCAAATACGTCGCCCTCGGGGTGAAATTCCCTGGGCTGCTCCACTCCCCTAAGACTTTCAACCTCCGGCAAAACAACGGCAAGCAGCCCGCTCTCGTGGAGGAGCACCAGCGCCCGGTCGGCATGCGGACCGCAAAGGATTTTGTCAAGCTCCGCAAACACGCGCTCGGCGGATATCCGCGCTATGCCCGCGGCATTGTCCGCAAGCGCCGCCCACGTATGGTGCTCTATGGCAAAGCCGAACCGCGCGGAAAACCGTATGGCGCGCACCATGCGCAAATAATCCTCCGTAAACCTCTGGCCTGCGTCGCCGATCGCGCGCACCAGGCCCTTTTCGATATCCGCCCTGCCGCCCACGTAATCGAGCACGGCGGCGGCAACCGGGTCAAAGAACATTCCGTTGATGGTGAAGTCGCGGCGGAGCGCGTCCTCCTTTTCGTCCGCGAATTCCACGGAATCCGGGTGGCGGCCGTCGGCCGAACCAATGTCCCTGCGGAAGGTGGCCACCTCGAAGGGAATGCCGTCGCGCATCACGATCTCCACGCCGAAATGCTCCCCCACCGGGATCACGTGGTCGAACAGCGCCCGCACGGTCTGCGGCGGCGCCGATGTCGCGATGTCGATGTCCGCGGTGAACGGTTCTCCCATCACCATGTCGCGCACGCACCCGCCCGCAAACAGGGCCCGGTGGCCGTGTGCGGCCAGGACCTTGACAATGTCAAGCGCGGCGGCTTCTTTGGGAGTTGTCATGATTGCAGGGAAGAAAATACGTTTCTAGCGGGGGGAAGAGTGGGGCAAAGAAAAATATGTTTATGGATAATACACAGAAGATATATATGAGGGGGAGGTCTACCCCGTCGGGCGCTTCCAAGGGTCGTCCCCCTCGCTGAGGCCCGGTCGCGCTGCTTTACAAACCAGTATTCCTGAAGTGCGCGACCGTTCCTCCGCTACCCCCTCCTGGGTGCACCCCAAGCGGAAGCAGTGGCAAGAATCAAGCACCTGTGTGGGGGCACCCGAGGAGAATTGTGGATTGATGATTGCGGAATGCGGATTGAAGAATTGCGAGCGTAGCGAAGGAACCTACCGTTGCAATGCTCTTTTTGTCACTTTCTCCATCAACAGGAACTTATTGTTTCAATAGTATCGTTGTTTTTGATGAAATAGCATTGCCCGAAATAATCTGATAGAAGTATTCTCCGCTGCTTAGGGTTTGTCCCTTATTGTCCTTGCCGTCCCATTTGACGGAATGGGAACCGGCGGCCATTCTTTCCTGGCACAAAACCCGCAACAAATCTCCGCTCGAATCATAAATATTCACCGACACAAAATTCGGCTTGGCGATATCAAACCGAATGTCCGTGGAAAGGCCGGATGGGCCGGGAATACTTTTGGACAGGAACTTCTTGGCCGGAACGGGAATTGTTGATCTGTTCGTTCCCGCAATCTGCTTGAGAAGAGCCAGCTTGAAAAGCTCCGCGCTGTCTTTCTTCACATTAATTGATGAGCCGATCAATTCGAAAAACACCGTGTCTTCATCTGCGCTCCATGTATTCCACGTTAGGCCATAGTAGCCCCGATTGTCCAAAAAGCCCCACAGAACCTTGCTATTGGGGGCGGGATTCAGGGTAATCAGATTAGTTACATTGCCCGTATCACAAAATGGGAAAATGGAAACAGCGATGGAGTCACCAACATCATTTTGACCATAACTGTAGCGAATCATCCGCAATACGGTTTTGCGACTCGGCGACAAACTGTGTTGATAAGTAAGTATTTGCTGTGCCGTTCCCTCCACATTCCTGTTCAAGAGCGCAGAACCGCAGTCGTCATGATCAAAATGGACTTGCGCCATCAGTGAACTTGCAAACAGCAAGCAACATGCAGAACCAACCCTGCGCACTTCCATCAAGAACCTCCTTCCTTACTATCCTTAACCGGACAAACCGCGGCACGACTGCACGACCCGCCCGCGCCGCGGGAAGGCCATTGGGAAGGGGGTTGGGAGAAGGAAAGTGAAATGATTGACAGGATGAACGCAAGAAAGAGATGGGGTTTCATAGGGGCTCCGAGGGAAGAATAATTACAGGCTCCCAGAAATTGACATTTCAATGAGTTTTTCTAAATCAACGGATTTACCTTTCAAATCAGCTTCGTAAAAAGAATCGTGCTGGTTTATATTTTCTAACGCATGAGTAATTATTAATTCACCAAATAGAAGATTTGTTGTGCCTAACAATTTCATTATTTCTTCCGTATGTCCCTGAGAGGTGGCATACTTACGCCTTCTTATTTGCCAATCATTTATTATATTGTTTATTTCTTTGTTACTTTCAGGAGATGCAAAGAAAAATGGCTGTCCAACTACTTTCAATAAGTCCTCCCCCCATTCATCCGAAACGTTCAGTACGTCTAAATATAGCGATATTATTAACAAAAAGACATCCGCCCATTTAGGCGAAACTTTAATTGCATCGATCCTGCCAACATCAACCTCATCCTTGAATAATTCTTGTATGTGTTTTGTTGTCATGGCCGCGCATAAAATAATAATAAACGCATATTTCCTGTTATCATCATTCCTAAACAACTTCGACCATTCAAAAACAATATTTGCTTGCTTTAACCACTGAAGGGGGTCAGATTCTATAATACTCATGTCAAAAACATGTTTTCGGAGGTCTTCAGGTGTCGGTTCATGATTCGCATATTCTTTGCCACCAATATTTACTCTATCTCCCTTAGCAAATTCCTTATCTTCGTTGACCACTTTTCTTGCCCCAGTATTTTCTTTTACCAAAAGTTGCTGCGATCCTCCAATGTCGATAGACTTGTAGTTTCTAATTATTTCTTTAGGGTCCAATTGTTCGAACAGTTTAGCCGTTTTTATATGAGTTTGTTCAGCTTGAGGTAAAGATGAGGAATTGGTTGCATAGAGAGGTTTTGGCGCAAGTTTTGGCGCAACAATCCGTTTAAGAATCCCCAAGAGACCGACGGGGCGGAATACGGCGGTTTCATAAACATCAAAAGGATTTTTTATTGTGGAGACAATGAATTCTTCATTGGTCTTTATGTTTTTAACCCACGCAGAAGAACCCGTAGGTCCAGATTTATTATTTATCGTGCCATCCTCCTTTTCAATTCCTAACGCCGCCGTAAGCCACCAGTACGATTAGTTCATACTCATTTCAGGATATGAGAAAGCAAAACCTCTTTCACGATAACCCAAACGGCATAGACCGCAACTACTCCGTACACCCAATCCAATCCCGTCGTATGAGATTTTGGAAAGAAAGGCCAACGCCATGGTTTCTTAGATTTAAGCAATTCCTTTTCTTTAAGCTGCTTATCTAGCACATTTTTCAGATTCTTGCCTAGTTGCGCTTCACTCGCATTCTTCAGTTCTTGCTCCAGCCCATCTGGTAGCGCTTGCAGGCGTAAGCGATGGAATAAAGGTACTCTCTTGTCGTTCGCATCGTTTCTGTTTAACCCCCAATAGTTTTGTTCGATTTCCATAGCGCGTAGGCTCATCTGTTCGTAAAGAACTCGGTTCCGGCGCTCTACAGTGTAAAGAGCAAAAGTAAGAAACAAAATAAGAAGCGCTTCCGAGGGGCCCATTCCACCTTTGACAATTATTCCAACCGTAGCAAGGAAAAACCCAAGTAGTGTGAAACGATGTGTGACTACTGAATTGTGGTATGCGATAAGTGCTGCATACTCGGCTCTTAAATTGTCGGGATCTGAACTTTTCGTCTGATTACACATCTGAGTTTGTCCTTTTTTGTGTAGAACGTTCGGGTCAATTTGTGCATGATAGGCCCGCAAACGCTGCATTGTTAATTTCTCCCGCCTCATATTCCGGAAACATGATAATCGCCGGATGTACGTTAAACGCACGCGCAAGCTGTTCCGCCCGTCTTTTCCCGATGTCTACTTTGTTGTTTTCAAGAAGACTGATGCTCGTTGCATTTATCTTGCAGCGTTTCGCCAAGTCTTCCTGTGTCCATTCCTTGAGTTCGCGAAGCATCTTGATTACTTCACCGGTTGTCAGAACAGCATGCTGTTTGGCAGGTCCGAATTTCTTGTCTTTATTGGTTTTCATTTTGATGTCATCAAATATCCGACCATCTGGCAGATCCATGCAAAAACTATGTATTCCCCATCTCAAAAGCAACTTTCTACCTCCCGCGAGTCAAGCAATCAATTGCAATCAATGAGAATTCGACCCCAATAGCGATAGAAACCACTGGAGATTGCTTCGCCGCGCTCGCAATGACACCTTGTTTTTGTCATGCTGTCAACTGCCAACCGTCAACTTTCAACCCTTTTTCTTGGTGCCCCCGCAGCCGAAGTTTCTTTCTTGCGAATCAACTTTCTTGGGGGCTACCCACGAGGGGGTATGGGTTCAGACAACCGGCACTACTCGTATGTGATTTTGACAACGTGCCGGTTGGCTGAACCCTAGGGGGACACCCCCCCACCATGAAGAAAAATCAAAAGAAAATTTCAATTCTCCTCTATGAAAATTGGAAAACGCACCCCTCATGAACTAATTTAAGTTAATTGTTTTGCTCTGCCTACCCGGCGGAAAATATCAGAATTGTGAATGCTTATCATGGAAAACATCAAAAAAGTCGCCTTCATCGGTAATTATCTCCCCCGTCAATGCGGGATAGCGACGTTTACAACGGACATCTGCGAGTCTTTTGCGTCAATTAATCCCGGGGTCCAGTGCTTTGCCATTCCCATCACCGATATCGAAGAGGGGTATCAATACCCGGAACGCGTCCGCTTCGAGATCAGGGAGCAGGACATCGACACCTACAAGGCGGCTGCCGACTTCCTGAATATCAATGACGTTGATATCGTCTGCCTCCAGCACGAATACGGCATTTTCGGCGGAAAAGCGGGCAGCTATGTTTTGACCCTGCTGCGCAACCAGAAAATGCCACTTATTACCACGCTTCATACAATTCTAAAAAATCCGAATATCCAACAGCGCCGCGTCATGGACGTCTTGCTTGCGATTTCCGATTACGTCGTTGTCATGACCAAAAAGGGCGCGGAGATTCTCAACAGTGTTTACAAGATGCCGCCCGACAAGGTCCGTCTGATACCGCACGGAATACCCGACGTGCCTTTCATTGATCCGAGTTTCTACAAGGACCAGTATGGCGTGGAAGGCAAGACGGTCCTTCTCACCTTCGGTCTTCTTGCCCCCAACAAAGGCATCGAAATCGTGCTTCGCGCGCTCCCGGACGTCATCAGGAACCACCCCAATGTCGTGTATCTGGTGGCGGGCGTCACCCATCCCAATCTGCTCAGGCACGAGGGCGAGCGATACCGTCTCTCGCTGCAGCTTCTGGCCGACGAACTCGGCGTGTCGGGGAATGTGATATTTCATGACCGGTTTGTTTCCATTGAAGAACTCAAGGAGCTTCTTGCGCTTGCCGATATTTACCTTACCCCCTATCTTGACGAATCGCAAATAACCTCGGGAACGCTCGCGTATTCCTTCGGCGCGGGCAACGCCGTCATCTCGACGCCGTTCGGGCATGCCGAGGAGCTGCTCGCAGACGGCAGGGGAATTCTTGTGCCGTTCGGTGATTCGGGCGCCATGGGCCGGGCGATCACCAGGCTTATCGAGAACGAGGTCGAGCGCCACTCCATGCGCAAGAACGCGTATCTGCTCGGCCGCGAGATGATATGGAGCAACGTGGCGAAACAATACGGCGACCTGTTCGAAGAGGCGCGCCAGAAACGGCCCACGGTGATGCAGAAGAACTTCTCCATGCGGCCGCTCAACGAGCAGCCGCTCATTCTGCCGGATATCAAGCTCGACCACTTCCTGCGCATGAGCGATTCCATGGGAATATTCCAACATGCGCTGCACAATGTTCCCAACTTCGCCGAAGGATATTGCACCGACGACAATGCCAGGGCGCTTATCCTCACCGTATTGCTTGAGAATCTCGGCACGATCAATTCGACAAGGCTGAATGACCTTGCAAGCCGTTTCCTGGGTTTCGTGAGATACGCCTGGGATGAAAAAGCCGCGCGGTTCAGGAATTTTCTCAGCTTCCAGCGCACATGGACAAATGAGAACTTTTCCGAGGACAGCCACGGCCGGGCGGTATGGGCCCTCGGAACCTGCATCAGCCGGTCCCGCAACGAGGGCTTTACTCAGATGGCGGCGGAGATTTTCGAGCAGGCGCTGACGCCCGTATCATCGTTTTCCTCGCCGCGGGCGTGGGCCTTTGCGCTCATCGGCGCCTACGAGTATCAGCAGCGTTTCCCGGGTGACAGGTTTGCCCGCAGCAGCCTGGAAGCGCTGGCAACAAAGCTCCTGAAACTGTATGAGGAGAACAGCAGCGACGAGTGGCAGTGGTTTGAACAAGGGTTAAGTTATGACAACGCAAAAATCCCGCACGCGCTTATCGTGAGCGGCCGGGGCCTTGCCAATGAAAAGATGCTTAAAAGCGGGATTGATTCTTTGCAGTGGCTCACCGCTGTGCAGACTTCGTCCCGGGGCCATTTTCAGCCCGTGGGCACGGACAAAATATTCGAACGCGGCGCATCCAAGCCTGTTTTCGACCAGCAGCCGATTGAGGCGTATTCCACGATTTCGGCGTGCCTGGAAGCGTACCGCACGACAAAAGACAGGCGCTGGTACGATGAAGCGGAAAAGGCGTTCCAATGGTTTCTGGGGGCGAACGACCTTGGAATTCCGCTTTACGAGACGGCGAACGGCGGCTGTTACGACGGGCTTCATGTGGACAGAGTCAACCGGAATCAGGGCGCCGAGTCCACCATCGCGTTTCTTCTGTCACTGGCCGAGATGACCAATATCACCCACGTCATAGAAAGTTTCAAGGAGCCGATACCGGAATGACAATAATGAACACAACACAGAATTCCTCGCCCGTCCCCGTACAAGACACGGGCATTGTCCTTACGCACGACAGCCGGCGGATCATCGCACGGCCGCATATTCCTTTCAACGAGTCCCGGATCGAACGGATCATTTCGAGAGTGCTGTCGCTCGAAGAGGCCAACGTACAGAAAGAACTCAGGGATGTACTTGACAAATTCTCACATCGGCATCATGCTATAGAACTTCTTCTGGAGCGCCAATTCGATTTTGTCCGCCGTTATATGCCTTCCGATATACCGCCTTCGCCGGAACAAAGGCTTCTCATCGGCTCGTTCTTTCTGGCCGAATATTCATTCGAATCCGCTGCGCTTTTCAATCCGTCAATAGTTCCTCACCCCGACCAGTCGGGACTGGCCGAGGGTTCCCTCCGTTTTATCCTGAGCCTGCGGGCGACCGGCGAAGGCCATATCTCATCGTTGACATTCCGCAGCGGATGCATCGACGCGAATCATGCCATAACCATTGACGCGCCCCACGGCTTTGCCTCCCCCGCGGAAATGAAGGCAAACACTCTCTACGACAAAACCTGTTTTGCCCTTAAACTCCGTGAGATGGATATCCACAACGATTTCTCAAAATCAATTATCGGCTCGCTGGCGGATGAATTCACGTTTGACAATCTTGCGGAAAAAGTGAAATCATACATCTTCAACCATAAGCCCGTGTCACCGGACGACCGGCTCACCAGCGACAAAATCCTGTGGCTGGCCCGGTGCAATTATGAGGCGCGCTTCGACCCTTCAGTTTCGCTTTCGGAACGGGTACTGTTCCCTCTCTCTCCTAGCGAGCAGAACGGCATCGAAGACGCGCGGTTTGTTCTTTTCACCGACAATGACGGAAGCAAAAAATACTACGCCACCTACACCGCCTATGACGGCAAGGCGATTCTCCCGCAGGTGATGGAAACGGAGAATTTCGAGCATTTCAAGATGATCACCCTTAACGGGAACGCGGCCGTCAATAAAGGAATGGCCCTGTTTCCCCGCAGGATAAACGGCCATTACGCCATGATATCACGCCAGGACAACGAGAACCTTTTTCTCATGTACTCCGACAACATTCATTTCTGGCACGAATCCATACCGCTCATGAAGCCTTCGTATCCGTGGGAATTCGTGCAGATTGGAAACTGCGGCTCGCCGATTGAGACCGACGCCGGCTGGCTCCTTGTCACCCACGGCGTCGGACCGTTCCGGCAATATTCCATAAGCGCCGTTCTTCTTGACAAAGAAAATCCCGCAAAAATACTCGGCCGTTTACAGGAGCCTCTCATCCGTTGGACCGAGGCCAGCAGATCGGGGTATGTTCCCAATGTTGTTTACACATGTGGGGCGCTGCTTCACAACAACATGCTTGTCGTGCCCTATGCGATGTCGGAT
>DATFYJ010000108.1:0-3389 GCA_035315105.1 Chitinivibrionales bacterium | reverse complement strand
CCTCCAGTCCACACTGGCGCGTCGGCAACCTTTTGGTTTGTCAATCAGGTTCTGTGGCTCCTGATACAAGCTCAGTGGTATGTCACTTCACAACATGAATACAAGATCAAACTTCTTTTTGCCTGTGTGGCCTGGATCTGTGATCCAAGTTCCTTTTTGTTCCCCCTACACCTCACAAAGAATCTTCCCGCATAATTCATTACAAAACAACCTCATACAATTTTCGAACACCAGAACAGGAATTTTCTGGGGTTTACCGCCCCCAAGAATCAGTACAGAAAAATCAAATAACTCCTTGAATAACAACCATGGCACGCTTTTTGAGAAAGTATTGGAACAATACATGGTTTTTGACGGGCAATTTGCAAACGTACTTGACAAAAGTGAGAGGGAGTTTCAAGCACAAATTAAGGGAAAGACGGCAGCCCGGGAAGAGGTGCAACCCAATCCAGTCCTCGCCTTTTATCCGGCGCCGTCTTTTTCTTTTTTGGGGGAGAGATCACATCTCTCCCTTTTTTATTATGGGGTCAGGGTACCGCATATGCGCCGGATGACTCAAGCTATTACCATCTATGAGAATATAAACGGGGTTGATTGCAAAGCAGATAATTTGGGGTCGGCAAGCTACATACGTTTTATCGCCAAACATGCCGGTTACCTTCTAAATCTTTGATATGAAAAGAAATGTTTTTTAGGTATATTATTTGTTAGTAGTTTGAAGTGTAGGCGGTCGTCTCATGAGGCGCACCCCTGTGTAGGGAACATCAAAAGGTCCGGCCATGAAAATCATCACACGCATTCTTCTGCTCGCTCTCGTCTGCCTTGTGCCAGTGTCCGGCCAGACAACATCGTCCGGCAATCCCAAGGACACGGGCCGCAAACAGCACGAAACAGCGGCCATTTTCGACGAGATCATGCAGACACTCCCTTCGGACATGAAAGCCAAGGTTGATTCCGCTTCGGTCTGCGCAAGGAGCGAAGCGAAGAAACAGGACAAGGGTTCTTCCGTCACCTCCTCCGGTTCGCAGAAACAGGCATCCCAGCCTGCCGACAGGGACGATGCGGTGCGGCAGCTGCCCGATGACGTGCGTGCCAAAGTGGAAAAAGCGATTTCCGACATAGATCTCATGAATCAGGACAGGCAGATTCAATTCAAGGATTACGAGAAGAAGCGCCCGGGCAGCAAGTAGTTCGCTACAGCCGCACCAGCATACGGCCTGCACGATATCCCATCCACCTTTCTCGGTAAGGACTGGACCGATGATGAAGGTGTTCTGCGGGGGAGTGTTGTTTCTATTGGTATGCGCCGCCGCGCCGTCCGCAGATACCACGTTCGTTGACAAACAACTTGACTTCAGGATGTACCTTCCGGCGAACTGGGTGTGTTATTTCCAGACCGACTCCCAGTGCCTCTTCGAAGATACGACCTATTCCTACCCGGCCGTGCTCTCGATCAGCCGGTATGCCCTCGATTCCACTTTGTACAAAACCGCGGATGAATGGACCCAGGCCCATTTCCTCGGCTACAAGCTGTCGGTGGAGTACTCAGTCGATCCCGCCGGCGTGGTCCTGTATTCCAATGCCGACACCACGGTGAAGCAGGGCTCGCTGCAGGCGGCCGAGGCCTATTCGGTTTTCTTTTCCTCGGACACCGCAATCGGGTCGTGGGCCGAATATGTCCGGTTCACGGCCGCCGGCCGGTACGGGTACGAGCTGTATGCCGTGTCCGACACGGCCGACATGTCCGCCCACATCGGGTACTATGTCGCGCTGCTTGAGGGAATCGTGATCGATCCGAACGACCGGATTATGTCGCCGTATGAATTTCGCCATGCCGTGAGCGCGGCCGGGAAGCGGCTGTCGTCTTCCTGGTTCGATCCCCGTGGACGCGAAATACGGGGAACCGGCCTGTCGCGCAATTTCGCGAACGGGATATACCTCAGGCGGGCCGGGGCGCTGATGCTGTTCGTGCGGTAGCGCCTGGAAACGCCCGGAATTTCTTTGCTTTTTGCCGACATGCAACAGATGCGAAAAACCTCTTTCCGCCTCATCCTGTGCTTCGCGGTCCTTGCGTTCATCCCGCCCCGGGCGCATGCGGGGAACGACACCCTGTCTGCGGTGTTTTACCTGCGGCAGGGCCTCAAGCAGCTTGACAAACACAATTTCGACGAAGCGCTGAACAGCGTTACACGAGCGGCGGACGCTGGCATGTCGAAAGACAGCTTATGTTATTTCTATGCGGAGACGTATGCGGCACGAGGTGCGTTTGACACGGCGCTGGTGTTCAACTTCGGCGTCAAGGCGGCGGGGAATCCGGGGCTGGCAATACTCGCTCTCAAACAGAGGGCCGCTATTTACCTGATGCTCAAATGGAAAAAAGACGCCGACCAGATCCTTGATTCGCTCTCAACCATTCCCCGATATTCGCAGCGGCCCTACCTCCCCGACGCGGGTATCAGGATCGGCGCCGACTACACCGAGCGAAGGGAACTCGATCAGGCGTCTTTTCCCTTTGACGGTCCGCTCCAGGCGCAATATTACAACGGGCCGGGTTATAACGGTTACGGTTACGCACGCTGGGAGATTCCAATAGGTCGGCGGTTCTTGATCAAGCCCGGTCTGGAGGGCCTGGTGACCAGCAAGTACTACCAAACCATGACGTCTCAGGATTCTGTAAACCGCGCCCTTGGCGGATTTGTCTCCTTTGAGCACGCCCCGAGCGGGTTGTCGCTCGATTATGGACTCAGGCGATTGATAGACTACGCCGGCGAGTACACCACCCAGAACAGCGTCAGCATCTCCCGCTCGAAAACCAAAGCCGGGTGGACGACCGTTGTTGTGGGCGGGTATGACCTGGAAACGGGGGCCGCTTTCGCAAAAGTAAACCAGCGGTTCTGGGCCGTCGGGCATGCGGACCAGACGACCGCACGGCAGAAGGGTTGGGCGTTCCAGCTCATGGCGTCGTATTTCGATGCCGCGCCGATCCGGCAGCTGTACGATACGTCGGTGATGCTGTACCCCGATTCGGTCAATGTGATGTATGTAAACGACGTGCACTCGGCGCACGTGATCCATTATCAAAATGGTTCTTCCACCGACACTGTTCCGCGGAGTTTTCTGGGCTATGTCCTCAACAGCTCCGATAATGCGGTGGTACTTGACAATCGCACCTATTCGCAGCGGCAAATATCGGTGGAGCCGTCGGCAAAATACACGGCCCGCCTGCCCCTTGCTTTCAGCGCGTCTTTGTCGTGCGGAACGTCGCTTACCTATTTCACGGAGCCCTATTCCTGGCTCACCACGGCGGACCCGGGCGGCGCGTTCGCGTTTGCCGGCCGGCCGATTATCGTATTCAGCGAAAAGGATCAGAATTATTACTGGTACATGCA
>DATFYJ010000107.1:0-5180 GCA_035315105.1 Chitinivibrionales bacterium | reverse complement strand
TCCTCCGAGTGCTTCTAAAGAAACGGAGGACGAAAAATAGCATGTTCAAAATCAAGTCGAAAAATCTTTTAACCATGGTTATCTCACAACATATCATTGACTTACAAAGAATCGCGACCAAGTTAACCGGACACTACTGATACCAAATCTAATTTTGGGGGAGAAGTCTCTCCCCCGGCCTCAGCCTCCTCGGTTTGCCTGCGGCAAACCTGCGGGGTCTTCGGCACTCCCCTCTCCGGGGTGGCCCCCTTGACAATTCGGTTGCAAGCCAGAAACATCGCTGCGGGGGCACCCGAGAAGAGTAGTTGTTAAGACATTTGGTTCTTCTTGACATTTGCCAATATATACATTCTTCAGTTGCTTTTTTTGCTTTCGCGTTAGGTGGACCGGAGGGTCCCGCGGGATTGCCGCCTGATCCCTAGCTGAAGGCGGTAGGGACAGGCGGCAACGAGGCCGAACGGCCGAGCCCGAAGGGGTGGATCGACCCGAGCGCAGCGAGGGGAACGCCCAAATCTTTTCCTTCTTTCAACTATGCCAACTTACATAGCACTTCTCCGCGGAATAAACGTCGGAGGCAAGGCACCGATTAAAATGGCCGACCTTCTTTCCGCATTCGAGTCCCTTACATTCACAAATGTCCGCACCTATTTACAGAGCGGCAATGTCGTGTTCGACACAAACGCAGCGGATGTGGTAAAAATCGTGACGACTATTGAAAAAAAATTGCGACAGAAGTTCGGTTTCGAGGTTCCGGTCGTGTTGAGGACCCCAGAAGATCTGGCGCGGATACTTCGCGCAAATCCGTTTTCCGCTCGCAGCAATGCAGACTATCTTTATGTCATCTTCCTTTCTCGACCCCCGGACGCAAAAACCGTCGCGTCACTGATCATGCAAAAAGAGAGTGCTGAGGAATTCAAACTCGTTGGTCGTGAAATCTTCCTTTATCTGCCTCACGGCTATGGACGGACCAAACTCAACAACAACGCGTTCGAGAAGAAACTCTCCTGCGCCGCAACCACGAGAAACTGGAAGACCGTGAACGCACTGATGGCAATGGCCGGAAATTAAAAACAGTTCCATAGACGACCAGCACGTCCCGCTTCACTCTTTGGCAGGCTTCTCGTATTTTCATCACATAATCGCCGTTTCCATAGCCCTGATAGAATCATGAAAACAGGAGACCCTGACCGATGTCCCATTGCACCTCCCCCGCCGCAGAAAAGATACTCGACAAGAAATTCAAGGTACTTGACAAAGGCTTTGTCCGTCTTGTTGACTACCTCGGAAACGACTCGCGCATTGTGCAGGCCGCACGGGTGTCGTTCGGCAAGGGCACCAAGACGTTCCGGGAAGACACGGGGCTCATCAACTACCTCCTGCGCAACGACCACACCTCGCCGTTTGAGCAGGTGGTGTTCACGTTCCACGTGAAGCTGCCCATTTTCGTGGCGCGCCAGTGGATCCGGCACCGCACCGCGCGGCTCAACGAAATCTCCGGCCGCTACAGCGTGATGAAATCGGAGTTTTACCTTCCGTCAACAGGCGGCATCGCGTTCCAGAGCGAAAACAACAAACAGGGCCGCTCGTCCGAGGCCGTGCCGGCCGCGATGCAGAAGACGGTCCTTTCTATCCTCACCAAATACCAGAAGGAACTGTACGGCGCGTACGAAGACCTGCTCGACAACAACATCGCGCGCGAGCTCGCGCGCATCAATTTGCCGCTGTCGCTCTATACCGAATGGTACTGGCAGATCGATCTGCACAACCTGTTCCGCTTTCTCAGCCTCAGGCTTGACGCGCACGCGCAATTGGAGATCCGCGAATACGCAAAAGTGCTTCACCGTATCTGCGCAATGGTGTGTCCCGTTGCGCTGGAGGCGTTTGACGAGCATGTTCTTTACGGAGTGAGATTTTCGAGAAGCGAGATGACCGCCGTCCGCAACCTTATCAAAGGAAAATCCGCAGCTCTTGAAGGAAAAGCATACGAGAGGTTCATGGAAAAGCTAACGTAATTTTATTTCATATATATTTTCTCTCAATGTCTTTCCATCAGCCCTATTACATCTCCTGCTCCCGCCGCACCGACGTACCGCGGTTCTTCCTCAATGAGTTTTTTGACGCATGGCAGAAGGGCGAAATCACCTATCATGCAGGCTACGGACGCTCATACACGCTGTCGCTTAAACCCGCAGACGTTCTGGGCTACATTTTCTGGTCAAAGGATTTTGCCGCTTTTATCAATCATGCATTGTTTGATGAACTGCTGAAGAAAAACAATGCCATCTTCCACTATACGATCAACGATTGTCCGGACCTTGAGCCCAATGTGGCGCCGCTGAATAAAAGACTTGAGACTCTTACACGGCTCTGCGCGCTCGTCGGTCCCGAGCGGGTAATGTGGCGGTTTGATCCGATTTGCAAATACAAAAAGAAAGACTGCGGAATCGTCACTAACTTTTCCTCCTTCTTCGACATATTGCCCTACGTTGAAAAGGCCGGCGTGAAATGCTGTTATTTCTCGTTCATGAGCCATTACTCAAAACTAAAGAAAAGAGACGTATTGTTTGATAATTTTGACGAACAGGAAAGGACCGTGCTGGGGAAAGAACTGCTCGATGCGACGTCAAAGGCGGGCATGAAGCTTTACAACTGCTGCAACCCGGAAGTCCTGCGCCTTGTCCCGGGCATTTTGCAGGCGCACTGCATTGACAATGAATTATTGCGCGAGACTGACCGCTTCGGCGTGCACCCGAGGCTCAGCCTCAAGCCCACACGGGAAGGATGCGGGTGTTTTGAGAGCAGGGATGTGGGGTCGTATTTGCAGAAATGTTTGCACCGGTGCAGGTATTGTTATGCGAATCCGGGATAAAAGGATAAATATTCAATACAATTCAAATATATTGGTGGGGGAAGGTTCCCCCTGGCCCCAAGCCTCCTCGGCCGTTGGCCTGCGGGGTCTTGGGGCACACCCCCTTGTGGGTAGCCCCCTAGAGAGTTGCTTGTCAAGAAAGAAACTTCGGTTGCGGGGGCACCAAGAAAGTGCAGTGGCTTTTAGAATGAACCTGCGGTAATTGGCGGGAACAAAAAAAATGAATGACATCGAGAGTAGATTGTTTCGTCGCTTCACTCCTCGCAATGACACATTTTTTCTGAAAACGCCGGCGGATTAATTGAGAAATTAATTCTTCAGTACAACTACTACTCGTGGGTGCCCCCACACAGGTGTTTGATTCTCGCAGCAGTCCTCACTTGGGAGTCACCCAGGGGGGGTAGCGGAGGACCGGCGCGCAGCAGAAAGAAATCATGAATATGGATGGTGCGCTGGACCGAAGCGAGGGGGAAACTTCCCCCCTTTGAAGATTATTTGAAAGCTATTGTTGTTTTAAGCTTCCTTCTTCTTATTCTCCTCCAGATACTTCTTCCCTGCCAGAAACGCCAGGGCAATCAGCACAAGCGTCCCCAGCCGTCTGGAGAAAACAAACCGCACCGCGCCCGCGCCGGTGCCGAAGATCAGGCGCACGGCAAAGAGAACAAGACCTATGGCCCTTCTCAGCACCCAGAACGGTAAAAGAATGATTTTTTCAATCATAATTGACCCCTTTTCGGTTTTCAAATGGATTACGCGCTGCTACCCGGCTCGATTGCCGGCTGTCTATCAATATACTTTCCTGCTTTGCACCCCTTGCGAGAGATCACTCTTCACTTTTAACTCTTCACTTTTTCTTTCTTCTTTGCATTCTTCATGCGCCCCCTCAGGGGGACGGGGGGCTCCGGTCAACTGTCAACCGACAACCGTCAACTTGGTTTATTTCGCCGTCAACCTGTTCACCCCGTCCCAGTCCTTTCCGGGCGGGTTCATCCGGTAGTTGCGGCAGAGCTTTAGGAACTCCGCGCTCGGTGAGGTTGCCGCAAACGCGCGGTACGGCTCGAGCTTTTCCGATTCGACAAATGCCTCCATGGCCCGGTCCCATTCCTGTTTGCAAAAATACGCAAGGCCCTTTGCATACCATCCGCGCATCTTCTCCAGGTCGGGCGAAAGCTTCCCCTTTGCGGCCAGCAGCTCGAACACGGTGACCGGCTCGGATTTTCCCACAACCGTGATCTTGTCGAGCTGCCGGACTTCGAAGTCATTCTTCACCATCTCGTAGGTAAAGTTGCTGATCATGATGAACACGCCGTACTGCTTTGCCGCGCTTTCCAGCCGCGCCGCGAGGTTGACCGTGTCGCCCATCATGGTGTAGTTAAGCCGCGTCCTTGACCCCATGTTGCCCGTCACGATGGGCCCGCTGTTGATGCCCACGCGCATCCGCATCCCGTGTACGATTGCCGGCCACTTGTCCTCTTCTGCAGCCCACTTCTTGCGCAGATCGGCGAGCCGCGCCTGCATGTCAAGCGCGGTGAGACAGGCCTGTTTCGCGTGGTCGTCCATGGGCATGGGCGCGCCGAAAAACGCGAGGATGGCGTCGCCCTCGTATTTGTCAAGAGTACCGTAGTGCCTGAGCAGGATGTCGGTCATCTCGGTGAGGTACTCGTTGAGCAGCTCAACGAGCCGCGAAGGCGAACCGAGCTTTTCGGAGATGGTGGAGAAGCCCTGGATGTCGGTGAAGAACGCGGTGCGGATTCCCTCGTCGCCGCCGAGCTTGGGCTGCTGCTTGGAGCTGTACATGATGTCGATGAGCTCGGGAGACAGATATTGTTTGAAGGTGCTTTGCAGGAATTTGCGGTCCTTTTCCTCGGTGATGTAGCGCAGAACCATCACGCCGCTGAAGGTGATGACAATGGCGAGGATGGGACGCGCGATCTCGATCCACAGGCGGCTTTCGGTGAAAACGGTCATTGCGATAAGAAAATAGGCAAAAATGGCGGCTGCGCCGAACACTGCCCCCCACACAGGCTTGAGAAAAAAGGTGAGGATGCCGATCACCATCGCCACGAGGAGCAGAATGAGGAAGTCCTGCCATTCGGAGAGTCTCCTCATGAACGTGTTGGTGAGGAACGAGTTGACAAGCGACGCATGCACCTCCACGCCGGGATAATGGTCGTCGATAGGCGCGGACACGATGTCGAACAGGCCCTGCACCGTTGACCCCACGAGGAAGATCTTGCCTTCGAGCCCGCCCTTGACGCGGTTCTTCATGACGTCCCAGTAGCTGTAGCGGTTGAACGTCGAGGCCTTGGGC
>DATFYJ010000106.1:0-2731 GCA_035315105.1 Chitinivibrionales bacterium | reverse complement strand
GGGGAATCGCATGACAGCCTACCTCTGTTCCCTTTCTGTTGCCATGGCATCGGGGACGACGGCCGGCCGCTGCGGTGCATCGGCGGTGCGGTCGCGGGGGAGGAAAATGGCTCCGCCCCGGTAGCCGGTGCATTGCGCCCTTGCAGTGCTGCTAGTGGTCCGGACGGTGACTCGTGGAGAATGGGGTCTCAATTCTGGTGATCTCTTTCCACTCCGGCAGAGGAACTATTTCCCCGCTGCGAAATAACGGCAACATCCCGATCTCGGTGGTTTCGCGGAGTTTGTCTTTTCCCTGATATTTGCAAAGTTGACATCCGCAACCAAGGTGAAAAGGAGGAATGACCTGAGGGTACTGAAAGATCTGTTCCCTCGTGACAAACCGGCCCTTGTGAATGATCTTCGAGCATACGGGGTCGTCCCATTTGAAATCAAAGTAGTAGAACTCCGTGCCTTCCTTGTCGCCCTGCTCGATCTCGCGTATGTTGGCCTCCATCTGGTCGTTCCACGCGGCGATGAGCTTCTCGGGACCGCCAAACGACATATTTACGTTTTTATCAATAAGATATTTGCGGATTTCTTCCTGTGAGGGCTTGTAGTCGCCGATGTTTTCGCGGGGGCTTCGCCGGATGATGGAGAAAATACCGCTCCCGTGGATCATGGGGGACGGAACCTCCTCTTCCGGTTTTTCGCGTTTCATGCCGATTCTGACCGCCAGCAGCAGGGCAAGCAGAAGCAGCAGGATTCCGACAACGGCAAGAATCATGAAAAAACCGTTCGTTGCTGCGGCGCAGGGCCGCGTATCATGCTAAAACTAATTCGTACTGGTTCGGCAATCAACAACCGTGGAGGCGTCACATCTTTTCGATGACGGCATTGCCGAATTCCGAACATTTCAGTTCGGTCGCATTGTCCATGAGCCGCGCAAAATCGTAGGTGACCGTACGCTCCCGTATCGCGCCTTCCACGCCCTTGAGGACCAGGTCTGCAGCTTCGGTCCACGAAAGGTATCTGAGCATCATCTCTCCCGATAGAATAAGGGACGTCGGATTCACCTTGTCGAGATTCGCATACTTCGGTGCCGTGCCGTGCGTGGCTTCGAAGATGGCATGGCCCGTGACATAGTTGATGTTCGCGCCCGGCGCTATGCCGATGCCGCCGACCTGCGCGGCGAGCGCGTCGGAAATGTAGTCGCCGTTGAGGTTCATGGTGGCGATGACGTCGAATTCCGCGGCGCGGGTGATGGACTGCTGGAAGAAAATGTCGGCGATAACGTCCTTGACAAGAAGTTTTCCTGCGGGCGCGGCGCCTTTGCACTCCTCCCACGATACGACGGCCCCGCTGAATTCCTGTTTCGCAACCTCGTAGCCCCAGCGGCAGAACGCGCCTTCGGTGAACTTCTGGATGTTGCCCTTATGGACCAGGGTCACGCTGGTGCGGCGGTTCTCCAGCGCATAGCGCACTGCCGCGCGCACCAGACGCTTGGACCCGGATTCCGAAATCGGCTTGATGCCGATGCCAGAATCCTCGCGGATGTCCCAGCCGTATTCGGAGCGTAAAAACCCGAGCAGTTTTTTTGCACCGGCCGATCGCGATTCCAGCTCCTTGCCGCTGTAGACGTCTTCGGTGTTTTCTCTGAACACCACCATGTTCACTTTTTCGGGGTGGCGAACAGGGGAGGGAACGCCCGGAAAGTGGCGTATCGGCCTCAAGCACACATACAGATCGAGCAGCTGACGAAGGGCGACATTGAGCGAACGGATGCCGCCGCCCACCGGTGTCGTGAGCGGCCCCTTGAGACCTACACGGTATTCTTTGAATTCGTCAAGCGTTTCCTGGGGAAGCCAGTTTTTTGTCTTTGTAAAGGCCTTTTCGCCCGCAAGAACTTCTTTCCACGATATTCCGCGGCGGCCGTCGTAGGCTTTTGCAACGGCCTGATCGAGGACATGCTGTGCGGCGCGCCAGATGTCCGGCCCTATGCCGTCACCTTCGATGAACGGTATGACGGGGTAGTCCGGAACAATCAGCCTGTCGTCTTTCTGTGATATCTTTTCTGTCATAGGCCTTGTCCGCAATTGCAGCGGTCATCTCCAAGCGCGTCATCTCACGATGAGCTTTGCACAACAAAACGGGCTTCCGGAGATTGTGCGCACCAACTCATTTCCTTACCGCATACTGTTGGAGCCGGTGGAACGGAATCCCTGAAAACCCTGCCAAACGGTTTCATGAAAATACTCTATATCTCGGCATTCCAACAAGGGAAAGTGTTGACACTAAAAGCGGATAGAAACTATCTTAGAACGTGTTCTTCCGGGCGAAATTGTCCGTCGTTTATATGCGGGAGTAACTCAACGGTAGAGTGTCACCTTCCCAAGGTGAAGGTTGCGGGTTCGATGCCCGTCTCCCGCTTTTCTCCTTTCCTCTACAACCGCGGCTTGCACACGATCTCGTGGATCTTGAGCTCGAAAAAACTCTGCGCGTTTGTGGGCGTCAAGACAACGGCGGTGTCGCAGCCGGTGCCTGTTCCCGCTATACAGAGCGCTTCGCGCTTTGTCGACACAAGACCCGCGTCCGCCGCCATGACCGCGATTTCCACGCATACCTTGAATCCCTGGCCCATGGTGCGGAGCGTATAGGCGAGAATCTCGTCAAGCTGGTAGGTATTCAATATCCGGCGCACGGCCCTGTTCACGCCGCCGAAAGCGTGCTGACAGGTACAAACGCGGCAGCCTGC
>DATFYJ010000105.1:0-8671 GCA_035315105.1 Chitinivibrionales bacterium | reverse complement strand
GACGGACCTGCTGCAACGGAACATTTCGCCGGATTCTTCGACGACCTCAAAAAAATCGAGCATTCGACAAGCAGGATGAGTTATTTTATGGCACACAAATGTAGCCTGATTGACAAGTTCATTGGTTTTCTCGAAAGCATTCCATAGTACGCGAGCGGAGGATGTCCAAGTGAGAGAAGCACAAGACCTTAGGGCGGGCAATACCGTCAAGATCGGAAACGACCTTTTTCTGGTCACCAAGTTTACCTACAACAAGGGTGCGCGCAACGCTTCGATGGTGAAAATGAAGCTCAAAAACCTTTCCACCGGGAACATTGCCGAGTCGGTGTGCAAGGCTGCCGACAAGTTCGAGGACGTGGTTCTCGAACGCCGCAAGATGCAGTTCCTGTATGCGTCCGGAGACTTCTATACTTTTATGGACCAGGAAAACTTCGAGCAGATGGACTTGACAAAAGAAGACCTCGGCGACGCTCTCAATTATCTCAAAGAACAGATGTCCATCGACGTGGTGCTCTACGGCGCGCGTGCCGTGGGCGTGGAAATGCCCATCAACGTCGAACTGAAGGTGACCTACTCCGAACCCGCGGTCCGGGGCGACACCTCGGGCGGCAAGGTTTTCAAGGCGGCAAAGACGGAGACCGGCTACGAGCTCCAGGTGCCGCTGTACGTCAATGTGGGCGACCTTATCCGCATCGACACCCGCAACGGGGATTTCGTCGCGCGGGCCTGAACGTTATTGTTATTCGTTTCGAATCTCAGCACCTTTCCGTTCACCCCGAACGCAGTAATTTGGTTGTCGAAACATTGTTGACCGTGATCAGTGCATTTATCAAAAACTACCCGCTTTCAAACGCCGAATCTTTGTTGGATCACCCTCGGAATTAGCAGATTGACAATGCGGATTCCTTATACAAAATAAGTAGCAGTTCGCTGTTTTCATACTACCTGTGGATATAACAAAGCAGTTTCTTGCGCCAGGGGCGACTGGAAAAATGGTCCCGTCATGGCGGGATGCCGCCCGGACTTTTCAATTGATGATTGCAGATTGCGGAATGCGGATTAAAAAAAACACATTTGATCGATCCCTAATGTCTTCAAATCCGCAATCCGCAATGGGACGGCCCGAGGCCGAAGGCCGAGCCCGGAGGACGACCCTTGGAAGCACCCGAAGGGGTGGAACCGGTGCCCAAGGCAGGCGCCCGAATTTTCTATTGGATATTGAGATGGATACTGCGACACTGCACTGTTTTTTCCTACCAGGAATATTTGACAAATAATGTGCGCTGGAATGTAGTTTTCTTATAACCTTCACCGAGCGGGGCACATTTCATGGCACTCTTCAAGAAAAAAGACGCGCTTGAGGCAATGAAAAACCTGGACCGCACCGGCCAGCTTCTCTCCGACTACAAGCACATCACTGAAATCTTCAAGTCCCATCCCCTTATTTCCATTAAGGAAGTTTTCGGCGCTCCGCCGGAGAAATATCACTTTCTGTACAGAATTGAGGGACTTGAAAAGAACAAGAATGCGATCGAGGTTAAAAACGAGCACGTGGTGGAAATAAGCCTTCCGCCAAAATACCCCGCCGAGCCGCCCGTGTGTAAACGGGTGACGGGGCTGTTTCACCCGAACATTTCCGACGATGGCTTCGACATCAAGCAGTATTGGAAGCCGGATACGCCGCTCGCCGATCTTATCGTTACCATCGGCGAAATGATCGCCTTTCAAAAATACAGCACGACAAACCCGCTGAGCTACGAGGCGGCGAAATGGGCCGACCGGAACAGATCGATGCTGCCGTTGTCAACGGCCGACTTGAAATACCGGGAACCGCAGCCCGCGCAGGACAACGCGCCGGCGACCGAAGTCATGGTGCGCGAGCATGAATCCGGCGGTTCGCCTCCTCCGGATGACGGCCGCAAGACCGAAGGAATCGTGATCGACTCAGGCACCGACCGTATCGCCATAGATACGGAGCCCGCCGAGTCGACGCCTTCTCAGAGTGCGGAACTGCGAAAGACCGCCATGCTGCGGGAAGACAAGGCAGATACCACCATCATAGCGCCGGCGTTTTTTGAAGAGCCGCCGGCAAAGCCGCCGCAGGCGCAACCCGCGAAAAAGGTCAAACCCGCGCCCAAGCCCGAGCCGGCCAGGGTCGCGCCCCCTCCTCCTGCGCCCACGCCCAAGGCCGAACCCAAAAGGGTCTCGCCCGCTCCTGCAGCGCCCGCGCCCCAGCCGCGCGCGACGCCACCAGTGAAGGAAAAGGAAACGGAAGTGTCCGTGCCCGTGGTTTCCCGGGAAACCGTTGCGACGCGCCCGCAGGCGGATGCGGGACCGGCTTCCCAGAGCGAAGGAATGATATGCCCCAAGTGCGCGAGCAGAAACCCCGGCATCTCCAACTTCTGCACAAATTGCGGAACAAGAATCCGCCGTGATTACCATCCCGGATGTCCGATAACCAAGGTTCTCCTGCTCTCTTTTCTGATATCCCTGCCCGTGGCGGTCATTGCCGTGGGCATGACGCTCATCATCACAAGCCGGAACAGGCCTGCCGCAGTGATTGAGCAGCCCTTGCCGGTCGCGCCTGCCGCGCCGGTTGCCGCGCCCGCCCCGGTCGCAGCACCTGCGGCGCCCGCCCCTGCTCCCGCGCCGGAAAAGCCTGCGGCGGCGGCTGTGGATTCTTCTTCCGTCAAGACCGCTCACACGGCTCCCGCTGCGGCGACCGCCGCCCCCAAGCCCCCGCGGTCCGCGGGTATGTCGGCCGAGAAGAAAAAGTCGGCCATCGACGACGCACTCAAGACCGCCCAAATCTATCTGAACATCGGGTCCTTCGACGAAGCGCTGAACAAGTACATGTACGTGCTCAAGCTCGATCCCCAGAACGACGATGCGCTCGACGGGCTCAGGATGATCCGGGATGCGAAGGATAAGGCTGCGGCCGATTCGGCGAAGAAATAGCTTTCGTTTTCTTCTTGCATATAGATAAAGTCTGGGCATTTCCCTTGCTGCGCTCGGGTCTGCTTCACCTCTCGGTCTTTTTTTCTATCACCTCCAAATCCCTCTTCGCCGCCTTATTCCCCGGCTCCACCTTCAGCACCGTCCTGAATTGTCGTTCCGCATCCTCAATTCTCCCCGCCGACGCCAAAAGCGCCCCGTAATTAATCCGCGCCTCAACATTGACGGAATCAAGTTTGATTGCCTTCTCATAACATTCAAGTGCGGTGGCCGTGTCTTTTAGTTCCGCAAGCGCCCGGCCGAGGTCGGCCTGGGCTTCGGCGTTTTTCGGATTGATGCGCACCGCTTCCCCGAAATGACCGGCCGCCTCTTTCATTGCGCCCTTCATTGCCAGCGCCACGCCAAGATTTACATGAGCGACTCCGAGATCGGGCCGCAGGTGCAGCGCTTTTGAAAACCAAGCGACTGCCTCGTCGAGGCTGCCGGCGTCGGCCAGAAGCCTGCCCAGGCCGCACATTGCGAGGGCGGCATCCGGTCTGATGCGCAACGCAGACTTGTATTCGTCAATCGCCTCGGACGGTTTTCCGCATCGCGCCAGCAGGTCTGCGAGCCTGGTGTGCGCATCGAAATCGTTTTGGCTGCGGCGCAGCCCCTGCCGAAAGCTTTCAACGGCCTCCGGCAGCTTTCCCCTTTCTGCGAGCACGGCCGCAAGATTGAAGTGCGCCTCGGCAAGTTCCGGCGCCGTGACCAGGGCCTTTCGGTAGTATTCGAGTGCATCGCTCGTTTTGCCCTGGCGGGAAAGCGCGATGCCTATGTTGTTGTAGACATCGTATGCCACGCCCGCATCGCCGGGCTTTGCCGCGAGCGCGCGGTTAAAGCTTGCTATTGCGGATTCGGTCATCCCCTGCGACGACAGCGCGACGCCGAGGTTGAGATAGGCGACATCGTTGTTTTTGGTGACCCCTGCCGCGCGCCCGAACAGCGACACACTGTTGTTCCAGTATGTTGCCTCCGCGCGTGTCATTCCCGCGAGAACGGCAAGGACTGCCGCGCCGGAGGCAAAAAGCACGGGCACCGAAAAACGCCATCGCGCAAGCGCGGCGGGAATCCCCCACGCGATCATGATGAATGCCCCGATATACGGAACATAGGTGTACCGGTCGGCCATGGACTGCACGCCCACCTGCACAAGACCGATCACGGGCACGAGCGTGCCCAGGTACCACAGCCATCCTGCGAGCAGATACGGCATTGTGCGCCTTGCTTTAAGACAGAAGACCGAGACTGCGACAAGCACGCACAGGGATAACAGAATGGATCCGACGGGCAGCCGTGAGGGAAAGGGATAAAAGCAAGCGAGATTTACGGGCACGACCATTTTCCAGAGGTACATACCATACGAATTGATTGCATTGCTCACCCGCTCCATCAGTGAAAGACTCGAAACCGCCACAACGGCGTTTTTATTACTCTGTGCAATAACGGCAAGGATGCATGAAACAGCGGATAAAGCAAAAAAGGGTATCTTCTCGAAGATGAGCGGTCGATAATCACTCCAGACAGACTTCATAGTGGCATTCAGCTTTTTTCCTTTCGGATTTGTCTTCCGCACACCGAGACGGTCCAGCGGCCACGCATCCAGCAGGAGCAGGGTAAAGGGCAGGGTCACCAGCATTGGCTTTGCCATGAGGCCGAGGCCGAAGCACGCCAGCGCCCCCGCAAACCACACGCGTCCGGGCTTTTTGGCATAACGGATGTAGCACAGCGTGGCAAGCAGCCAGAACATGGTGCTCAGCACATCCTTGCGTTCCGCGACCCACGCCACCGACTCCACATGCATCGGGTGCAGCGCGAACAGGGCCGCGACAAACGCGCTTTTCCATCCCGCGCCCGTTGCCCACCACAGTAGGCGGAAAAGCAGGACGATATTCAGAAGGTGGAACGCAAGATTGACAAAATGGTGCGCCCGCGGCTGCACACCGAACAAACGGCAGTCGAGCATGTGCGAAACCCAGGTGAGCGGGTGCCAGTTGCCGGTGTCGAACGTGGAAAATGCCCAGGCGAGGTTTACCGGCGTCGGCCCGGAAAGCACGTGTTGGTTGCGGGTGACATAGAGTTCGTCGTCGTAGCTAACAAGAAAGGACGCGTTGACAACCGGCCAATAGGCGACAACGGCGGCGACGCATACAAGCGCGCACAGTGCGCCCGGCCCTAGACCGCGCCCGGAACCGGAGGTCGTCCTCCCGTATGCCGGTATGTACCGAGAGCTATGCTGCGTTTTGTCGTGTCCTTCGCAATCCGATTGAGGTTTCATCGGTATCCTGCACCCCGCCGAATCCCAGCGTCGTGCGCGTCCGTGGAAACGGGAAATTTTGTGCCTGCGCAACCGCCCGAGCGCCCACAAAATATACCGCGTTTCCGCGCACGTGTCAAACCGCACATCATGCGGCGACCGCGGGTGACGGAAGCGGGACTGGGAGCGCGGCAGCATGAGCGCGGGAACAGAAGAATGTATATTTCCATTGCCGCGCCCTTAGCTCAACTGGATAGAGCATCTGGCTTCGGACCAGAGGGTTGTGGGTTCGAATCCTGCAGGGCGCACTTTGCAATTGCGAATTTCGGTTGGAACAAATCATGGCCCCCGGACCAAATCTCCAGAGACAATTCGACGACGGCGTAAAGGAAGAAATACGCTCGGCAATCAACATCGCCGACGTCGTGGGAAGGCACGTGGCGCTCAAGCCCGCGGGCCAGAACCTCAAAGGGCTGTGCCCTTTCCACAAGGAGAAAACGCCGTCGTTCACCGTGTCGCCGGCCAAGGGAATCTACTATTGCTTCGGCTGCCACAAGGGCGGCGACGTGTTCAATTTCCTTATGGAGCTGGAAGGCCTCACGTTTCCCGAGGCGCTCAGGCTCCTTGCCGATGAAGCGGGCATAAAGATCGCGCCCCGTGCGCGCGACTCCTCCTTTGCCCCGCCTCCCGGCGAGGAACCGGCCCAAGGGTTTCCCTCCAAGGACGAGCTGTTCACCGTCAACCGTCTCGCGCTCGATTTTTACTACCGCCAGACGCGGAACTTTCCCCCGGCCATAGACTACTTTGTCTCGCGCGGATTGTCAAAAGAGACCATTAGGGAGTTCCGGCTCGGCTACGCGCCTCCCGGGTGGACCGCGTTTCTGGATTTCGCCAAGCAGCACGGCGCGGCCGACACGCTCGTGGCCCGGGCCGGACTCGCAATTGTCAAGGCCGATACCGGCGGCATGTACGACCGGTTCCGCGACCGCATCATCTTCCCCATTTTCGACAGTGCAAAGCGGCCCGTGGGGTTTGCCGGCCGGGGCCTCACCGCCGACGCCATGCCCAAGTACCTCAATTCACCGGAAACGCCGCTGTACCGCAAGAGCAGCATTCTGTACGGATTTCATGTCACGCACCAGCACGTGCGCGAAAAGAAAAGCGTGATCATCGTGGAAGGGTACATGGATTTCCTGGCCCTGTACCAGGCCGGGATAAAGAACGTGATCGCCTCCTCCGGCACCGCCTTCACCGACACGCACGCCCGCACGCTTCGGCGCTTTACCGATACGATTTTCCTGGTGTTCGATGGCGACGCTGCCGGCGTCGAGGCGGCGCGCCGGGCCATTTTCGTTCTCGCGCCCTATAATTTCAACATCCGGGTGCTCACCATCCCCGACGACGAGGACCCCGACGATTTCGTGAAAGCAAAAGGTGCAAGGGCGTTTGCGGAACTGCTTGAGAAATCATCGAAGGATTACATGGATTTCATGCTTGACAAAATAGCAAAAGACTATGATACAACCTCTCCTTCGGGGAAAATAGCGGTCATTGAGATCCTTGCTCCTCTGGTCAAAATGTTTTCCGATTCTATTGTTCGTCGAAAATTCATGACGCTGATCGTCGAAAGACTTTCTCTCAGTCCGGACATTGTCTTCAATAAAATCTTAATAAGTGAGCCTAAGCATAGTCCAATTGAATCATATTTCGGTTCAATCGAAGGCTATTTTTTTCACTATTTGATCGCCAATCCTTTTCTCATCCCCGAAGCCCGTCAGTTTGTCCAGCCAGAAACGCTTACTGACCAATTCTCCAGTAAATTATATTCTATGATCCTCAAGAGCTTTGAGGAAAATGACCGGCTGGAAACGCTTTTAGGCAACGTAGACGACGAAGCAATTCGTTTGGTCAGTTATGCTTTTGCTCACAACGTACCTAGTGATAACATTAAAGAAGATTTCATCCACATAATGAAGCGCCTGCAGGAAAAGTTCCTGCAGCAGAAGATCCGCGACTGCACCGAGCGGATGAAGAAGGAACCCGGCACCGGAGCGGCGCTCCTGGAACAGGTGAAAGAATACTCCCTTCAACTGAAAGCGCTTTCCGGACAATAATGGCCCCCAACGAACCCCCATCGTCGCTGCCGATTGACAAGATAGCCGCACGGCTGCGCAAGCTCGCCCAGCTCCAGGGCTTCGTTACTCCCGACCAGATCGAGGAACTCGCGCCCACGCTCGAGGAGCGCGACAAGATAGAGACCATCCTCGAACGGGAAAGCATCAGCATCAACGCGCTGGTGGCCGAGAAAAAGGAAGCCCCGCTCGACCGCCGACCGCGGCGCATGATCTCTGTGCGGCGCATTCCCCGCTACGCGGACCCCACGTGGGTGTACCTCAACAGCGTGGGACGCGTGCCCCTGCTGTCCCGCGACCAGGAGGCCGAGTTCGCCATGCGGATGGAGGCCGCGCAGGAAAAGCTGTTCGACATGGCCTTCCGCTCGCCCGCGGCGCTCGACAGCCTGTACCGCATCGCGGCGGAGTTCAAGCGGAACGTGCTCGAATGCGCCGACGTCCTGCAGATCGAAGAGGACCAGATTGACAAAAAGGATGAATGCGAAAAGCTGCGTGCGGCGTTCCTCCGCACCGTGGCGCACATCAGGCACAAGAACAAGCTGCTGTCCGATCTCTCCGGCCGATCAGGCCCAGCCGGCGCCGCAAAGCGCAGGTACGACATTCAGGAGAAGATCGACACGCTCCGCAGGGAGAGTATCGAACTGTGCAGGAAGCTCAATCTCAACGCGAAACAGGTCCAGCACATCCTTGACAACTTCAAGGAGCAGCTCAAGAAGAAAAACGAGGGGACCCTCCTTGCGGAATTCCAGAAGTGGGAGGACGAGCGAAACCAGGCCAAGTGCGCCATCATCGAGGCGAACGTGCGGCTCGTGGTAAGCATCGCCAAGAAATACACCCTGCGCGGCATGGAGATCATCGACCTGATCCAGGAAGGCAACCGCGGCCTCATCAAGGCGGTGGAGAACTTCGACTACCGCAAGGGCTACAAGTTCTCCACCTACGCCACCTGGTGGATCAAGCAGGCCATTTCGCGCGCCATCAACGACAAGTCAAAGACCATCCGCATCCCGGCCAACACGCTCGACCTTGTCAACAAGACCATCCGCTACTGCCGCAAACGGGTCACCGAGATGGGCACCGAGCCCACGCACGAGGAAATCGCCCACGCGCTCGGCTACACCGTCAACAAGGTGCAGATGGCGCTCGAATATTCCATGGACCCGATCTCGCTGGACATGGAAATCGGCAACGACGGCAACACCACGTTCGGCGAATATATCGAAGACACCAAGGCCGAAGACCCGGCGCAGCGAATGTCGCTTATCAAGCTGCGCGAGCATATCAAGACCGT
>DATFYJ010000104.1:0-2558 GCA_035315105.1 Chitinivibrionales bacterium | reverse complement strand
TTGGTGGGGGCACCGCCTCGCGGCGTTTCCCCCTGGCCTCAGCCTCCTCGTCCCGCGGGACTGCGGGGTCTTCGGCACACCCCCTCCTGCGAAGGGACGCGCCGAAGTCGCTCGCTTGATAGTCGCGAGTCGTCGCCCCTTTGCAACGCAACCTCAGCGGAACGCCGCTTCGCGGCGGTAAAAAAGAAAATCACCAGTCATCGTGCGAACCTGCCACCAAACAAAGCTGATGGATTTAGTCAGCTGACCTGCACGCGAGGATTTTTTATCTGGCCCCTCACCCCTTCTCCCGGCGGAGACTGCGGAGCAGGGGCGAGTAGGACCGCATGGCAAGCAGCGAGCCAACGGGCCTGGGGATGAGGTCAAATAATCACAAGGTAAATTGCGTTGTCGGAACTATTACTTAACTATCACAACTCTCGAAATTTCGAATCCCCTCCCCGCCTTAAGTGCGCAATAATACATTCCCGATTTGATTGCAGTTCCGTTTTCTAATGAAATCTCCGCTTCGTAAACTCCCGCAATTTTGTATCCGTCAACAATCCGCGCCGCCATCCTTCCGCGTGCATCATACAGTGAAACCGTAATGCGAGACGGAAGCGGAACACGGTATTGTATGATCAAGCATGACGCGCCGGACCGGGCGGAAATGGAATATCCTGACAAAACCGGAACACTCCCCGCCTCCCTTGATATCACCCCCGCTCCCGGCGGATCAAACCCGTTTACATATCGGTATCCCGCCGGTATCCTGCTTAAATTCTCGTTGTTGAACGGGCCGGGCGGGTTCGCGGGATCAAACGGCGGCCAAGCGAGGGTGCCGAAATAGGCGGGCTTGACGGTCCTAAAGTAACTTGCAGGAATGGATTGGTCCGTAATGGTCGAGTCCCACAGAATGCTCTTTGTCAAATAGTCATAGTTGCCGTGCCGGATCATAGTGCTCTTCACGTTGAGGTCGAGTTCCTGCAGTGAATTACCGCCGTTGCCGTGACTGTCGCCGCCGGGCTGGTTTGCCGACTGTTTGGTGTAATCCGGCGGCGTCGTGGGCCCCCACGTCAGGGAGAAACCGTTGTTCCCCATGTTGGGAAATCCTAGTTTGTAAATGACCTGCGACGCATAGCTGAACGATTGCACCGGTTGAAACAGTCCGCTTGCCGAAAACGAGCTTGTGCCGAGAACATTACCCACGAGGTTGAAATAATTGTTCCACCTGCCCACGTTGACCGCCATGAGGTTCGTGGTCGCGGTGGGATGCGTGGCCGTAAACCAGTTGCGGCAGACCGTGATGTGGCTCGTTGACCCGAAATACCCGTCGCTCCCCATGCCGCCCGCAATGTTGCCCTCAACCAGGTTCATCATGTTGTGCGGGCCGTGGCTCACGCTAAGATCCATGCCCGCCATGGTGCTGTCGCCGGTGTTTGCATCGTAGACGAAATTGTACGCGATCGCGTTTCCCGCGCACCCGCCCTTGGAGTCGCCGAGAATGATACCGGGAAATCCGCCGTTGTACGCTATGTTGTCTTCGATCAGGTTAAAGGAGCAATCCTGGTAAAGATCGATGCCCTCGTGATTGGGCCCACCGCCCACCACGGCGTGCGTGTAATTATGGCGGATTTCGCCGCCGACAAAACAGACCAGGAACATCTGCCGTCCGGTCGAATTCCTGATCTCGACGTTCTGTACCCAGCACCCCCACGATTGGTCGAACTCGATGCCCGCCCACGACACCTTGTTGCAGTCCACGGTCAGGTCTTCCACGCCCGTATTGCACAACGGCGGTATCGAGTACTGCACGAGCACGGGCGACGCGGTGAAACTGAAGGGCAAAGGCGGCGTGACCGTTACCGTGGTCGCGGTCTTGGCCGTGACCCTGAACACGGCCGACATGAGCCTGTTGTTCGTAGCGGGCGCGGTTGCGGCAATGACGTAGCTGAGGTCGTTCTGTTCCACTCTGACAAGATTGCCCACAGTGATTGCCGAAGCGTTCCCCACCGTCACCACCGAACTTCCTTCGGTGGCGCCGGCCGTGATCGCCAAGCCTGAGTCCGGCCGCGGCCAGTCTGCAGTGCCGAGCAGCAGGACCTGATTGTTCGAATCGGCCATGAGCACCGTTTTTCCCATGCCCGCGCCGCGTATCGTTATGTTCGCCGCATAGGCGCGGTACACGCGGCTGTCAAGCAGGTAGGTGCCCGACGGAATGTACACCACCTGTCCGGCCGGGCATGCGTCTATGGCAGCCCCGATCGCTGTTGATGCGTCAACCGCCCCGGTCCCGTACGTCGTTGAATCTACGGTTGCACCGATAGTCGTCCGGTGCGGAATCCCGCCGGCAACGCCGGTGACGACGCCGGGCGTCCAATCACACGTCCGGTCCGTCGGGATGATTTGGGCGATTGCAGTGCCCACGGTTATTGCTGTGCATGCAATGATGAAGAAAATCCTTGTGCCATTGCGCATGGGAACCTCCGTGATTGTTATGATCGCCTCATCTCCTGCCCTTTTTTGCGCTGTGGGAAAAAGAGCGCCGTTCCTTCTCACACTATACCGTTACCGGCGAT
>DATFYJ010000103.1:0-3818 GCA_035315105.1 Chitinivibrionales bacterium | reverse complement strand
CACAGAGCGCCATGATTGTGTCGCTCGGCATGAAATACGGGGCCCTCGTAGTGTGCTCGGTGTTCGCTATACTGCTTTTTCTTGCAATCGGCGTGAACGCGATACTCAACAAGGCAACAAAAGGTGAAACGCCGGAGCTCTTCATGGAAATTCCCGCCTACCGGCTTCCCTCGCTCCGTCTCATGGCGCGTAAGCTGTGGATACGCATCGCGGAATACTTTTCCGAGGTATTTCCCCTGATTGTGGTGGGCGTGCTTGTTATTAACATTCTCGATTCATTGTCCGTCATTCGCTTCGTGTCGAATGTCCTGGGTGGACCATTGTCGTTTCTGCTCGGCCTGCCCCACGACATTGCGCCCGTGCTCATTCTGGGCTTTCTGCGCAAAGACGTATCAATCGCGCTTCTGGCGCCCTTTGCGCTCTCCGGCGCTCAATTTGTAATCGCCTGCGTCTTTATGGTGTTGTATGTGCCGTGTGTGGCTTCGTTCTTTACAATTACAAAAGAGCTGGGAATGCTGAGCGCCATGCGGGTAATGGCTATAGTTTTCGGCTCAGCGGTGACAATTTGCACGCTATTAAACGGAGCGTTTGTGCTGGGTAGAATGTGGGGAATTGCGGTGTGAGAGCGGCCGCCTGTCTCACGAAAACGCGGCCCTCACCTTTTCCAATTCCTGCGGGATCTGAATGTGCTGGGGACACTTGGGCACGCACGCGTTGCACTTCGTACAGAGGTTCGCGCTTCCCCTGTTAGCACGGCGGACAAGCTCCTTCTTGTTCCGTGCAAGCTTGCGGTAGTTCCTCGTGATCATCCATTGTACCAGCCTGCCCTGAAGCGAGACCGATTTCCCAAACGCCTTGTTGTTGAGAAAGGCGAAATTTTGGGGAATGTCAACACTGGAAGGACACGGCATGCAGTACCCGCACGCTGTGCAGGAAACAGCAATCTTTGAGCGGTAGATGTTCGCGAGTTCCTCGATGACTTTATTTTCTTCGGCCGACAGCGTCCCCACGCCGGACGCATCTGCGCTGGCGCAATTCTCGTCAACCATTTTCCTGCTTCCCATGCCGGAAAGCACGCAGGAAACTTCGGGCCGGTTCCAGAGGAACTGGAGCGCCCAGTCTGCGGGCTTTCTCGGCACCGGCGCGCGGGAGATAACGTCCATGGCTTCAGCGGGAGGGTTGGCCAGCCTTCCGCCCTTGAGCGGCTCCATCACCACAACGGCAATGCCCTTGGCGTGGGCATACGCAAGCCCGTCGGTGGTGGCTTGAATCGCCGTGTCCATGTAGTTGTACTGGATCTGCGCCATGTCCCATTTGTAAAAACCGACGATTTCCCTGAACAAGGGCAGCGTGTCGTGAAACGAGAAGCCGACGTGGAGAATTTTCCCCTGTGCGCGGGCCTTCTCCATTTTGTCAATAAGGTTGAGGCGTTTGAGCTTGGCAAAATTGCCCTGGGTCAGCATGTGAAACAGGTACACGTCGACGTGGTCGGTGCGCAGGCGTAACAGCTGCTCGTCAAGATATTTGTCGAAATCGCTGTCGCTGCGCACCCCGAACATAAAAAGCTTGGTGGCGAGACGGACCTTGTCACGGTAGCCGTCCTGCAGGGCCTTGCCGAGCACCCGCTCGCTGTTGCCCCGGTGATAGTTATATGCAGTGTCGACGTAATTGATGCCGAGGTCGATGCCGTGGCGGATGATCTCCACGGACGCCTTCTCGTTCACCCCGCGCAGCACGCCCCTTGACGGAAGCCGCATGCAGCCGAAGCCGAGCGCCGAAACCTTCCACGGAAGCGATCCCATGGTACGATATTTCATGACAGATCCTTTCTGATGCGGCTTACAACGCACAAACACCCGCACAACAAGTATACAATACGTTTTTCATTCTGCGGAAATTGAAAGACCCCGCAGCAAGCAGCGAGGAATCTTTCCATCCCTATGGAAAAAAACATATTAATAGTCGCTCGCTAACCCCGAAGCAAGCTTCGAGGAATGCGTTCGCGTGGGATTCATAATTTAAAAAGTTCTCTGTTTCCGGTTTCCCAGGTCTGCCATCACGTCGCGACCCCCGGCCGTTCCATCTCTTATATTTTCAGTCACCTCAAACCAAAATGTCTATGCCGCCATGACCCCATCCAAAGCAGTCTATTTCATTATCGAGCTGCTCAACTGTTACGCGGCGGTCTACTATTCCAATTTCCTGTTTTTCTATACCAGAAGCAGGTTCGGGTTCGGCGAACTCGAGAACCTTATGCTTGCCGCATTCAACGGACTGGTGTACACGGTTGCCGCCTGGCAGGGCGGAGCGTTCGCGCAACGCCACGGTTATGCTACTTCGCTGTATGTGGGGTTTTCCGGAATGGCTTTGTCGATGATCGCCGGCCTCGCGCTTCCATCGGCCTGGGGCCAGGTGCTCACGCTCGGGCTGTGGACCGTTTCGGTGTGCTTTGTTTGGCCGTCCCTCGAAGCGCTGGTGAGCGAAGGCGCATCCGTCAACCTGTCGGACATGGTCGGGTTGTACAACATCACCTGGGCGTTCGGCGGCGGCGCGGCTTATTTCACCGCGGGGATGCTTATCGAGCGGCTCGGCATGCAGAGCCTTTTCTGGCTGCCGCTCGCCGTTGTCGCACTGCAGCTTCCCCTCACGCCGCTCGCGGTCCATCTTTCCAAAAGGGAAACCGGCCGCTCCGCTCCCCCGGCGCCGGCCGCCGCCGAACAGGGGACCGCGGCCGGCCGCCGCTTCCTCCACATGGCGTGGTTCGCCAATCCGCTCTCGTACGTTGCGATAAATACCGTTCTTCCCCTGGTGCCTTCAATCGCCGGGAAGCTGCATCTGTCAACAGGCGCCGCGGGGATCGTGTGCTCCGCATGGATGTTCGCGCGGCTGTTCGCCTTTGTTCTTCTGTGGAAATGGACCTGGTGGCATTACCGGTTCAGGTTCCTCGCGGGGTCCTTTGCCCTCATGATCGCGGGGTTCGCGGGCATCGTCTGCGCGCGCTCGCCCGCGATGCTGCTTGCTGCGCAGGCGGCGTTCGGGGTCTCGGTGGGCCTCATCTACTATTCTTCGCTGTACTATTCGATGAACGTGTCGAGCGAGCGCGGCGCGCACGGCGGTTTACACGAGGCAATGATCGGCGCCGGCCTGTTTGTGGGACCCGCGTGCGGAGCGTGCTCGATGGTCCTCGTCCCCGCGTCGGCGGCCGCCGGCGTGATGTCGGTGGGCGGCCTGCTCGCGGCCGGGTTCTCCGTACTCCTATGGACGAGGTTCAGGCGCTCAAAGCAGGAGCCGGTATGACAAGAGCCGTGTTTTCCGCCGAGGCCCTTCCCCATTTGAAACGATCGCGATAGGATAATTTTTCGGTTCTTTGCAGCGTAGTATATTATGCAGCAGGCCCGGACCTGCGGGATGAGGGATATGAAAAGCGGTCATTACGGTGTGATAATACAATAGTCAAGGAGCGTGAGATGGCAGACAGGCTTCCGGGTTCCGTCATCCAGTCGTTCCCCAACCTTTTCACCGCCTGGGCTCTTGTCGTTGTTTTCGCGGCAGGGACCACAGCAAACGTGGGGGCAGCCATGCTTGACATCGGAAAAACAGCACCGGATTTTACCCTTGTTTCGGACAAAGGGGACACGGTAAGACTGAGCGATTTCCGGGGGAATAATTACGTGGTTCTGATTTTCTATCCCGGCGACCAGACGCCCGGATGCACCAAACAGCTCTGCGCAATCCGCGACGACTACGCGGAGTTCGGCAAGAAAGGTGCGGTGGTGTTCGGCGTCAACCCGGCGGACGCGGAATCCCATGCGCAATTC
>DATFYJ010000102.1:0-6779 GCA_035315105.1 Chitinivibrionales bacterium | reverse complement strand
TCTCGGAAAGCTCGGTAAGCCGGTTCTCAAGATCAAAAAGCCCGATCTGCCCCATGACAATATCCTCCAGACAATGGTGGTACACTCCTGTCGTCTGGAATTAATATAAGCCATGCATTATCCTTTGTCAAGCATTAAGTGCAAAATTAACGAATATTTAGAGGTACCCTAAAGTCCTTTATCCTAAAATATCAGATTAGTTGCCATGGAAGAACCCCGCAGCAAGCTCTGGGGTTAGCGCTCGCTGTGGGATTCATCAACATCCATACAGAACATCACCTCACCACCACACCCCCCCTCGTCATCACTCTTCCCCCCTCATTGACTTCACAAAAATATTCCCCATCCGCCACTCGCTTCTCATATTTGTCAAAAAGGTCCCAGACAATACGATGCCTACCCATCAACTGCTCTTCGGAGCCTAGATTTTTCACCAAGTTTCCTCTTGCATCATAAATGGAAATGGAGACTTTCCCGCTGTTCGCAAGGGTGTAGGAGATTTCTATTCGGGAGCCTATCGGGTTTCTCTTGACAACCAGGCTTGATTGATCCGACAACAAATTCGCACTTTTGTTGTTGACCACCGCTGTCGAAATCTCGCCGTACGCGTAGCCCGATCCTGAAAATCCGACATACACCTTGCCGTAGGTGTTCATGTCGCCCGATATGGTCTTGATAATGTCAAGACTGCCAAGCGGCCAGTCGGAGATCTTTGTCCAGTTCTGTCCCTGGTTGTCCGAGCGCCAAATGCCGTACACGTTGTTTGCCCAGCCGCAAATGTAAATCGCCGGGTAGCCGCCTGCGGCTGCCGGAGCGCCGAAGCCGAAACACCATGCTTCGAGAACATTCGGAACAGCGGTCCAGGTTGCGCCGCCGTCTGTGGAGCGCATAAAGGGCTCGCTTGCCGGATGAGTGGACCCGCTGCCGCCCTGCGGGCCGCCGGTAAAGAACAGATGCCCTGCCTGGCCCGGCACGGTCTTGAGTTCCGCGTTGTAGCTTGACCAAGGGGTTATTTCGCCTGTGTGAACAAGCGCCCAGGTGGCGCCGCTGTCTGTTGATTTGTAAACGCCCTTGAGGTAATTGTACAGATAGAAGGTGCCGATGGTTACCCTGTCTGCGGCAACGCTATGTCGGTTGAGATAATATGCAAAGCCCCAGCCTGTTTCGCCTGTGGTTGCCGCGCCGGGAGCGTTCACTGCTGTCCAGGTTGTTCCGCCGTCCTTGGTGAAGTAGGGGACAAGGTTGTTTTCCGGCACCCAGACAATGTTGTTCGGCGTTGCCGCGGCAATGGAGCCGCCCTGACCCTCATTTACCGGATGCGCGGCAAAGGTGTGCCATGTTTGCCCGTTGTCAATGGAATAGCCCGATTTCTCGATAGCGCCCCAGTTGAAAAGGCCGGCGATGAATGTAGGGTTGCTTGACGCCCAGTCCAGCGCCCAGCCCGCGACGATCGCGTTCTGATTGTCGGGGCCGTGCGTCGAAGGATATACGTCGGAATCGTTGACATAAAAGACAGGCCGGTCCCACGAAGCAACAACCGGCTTGCCGTTTGGAGGAGCTATTATCTCGTTTGCGACCAGTTGTTCTATGCCCGCACTCTGCGAATTCCACACAACCCCCACGTCCCACGTCTGGGTTGTTGAAACGTTTGTGTACCAGACGCCGATTCCTTCCGAGAAGAAAAGCTTGTTGGAGGCCGAGGGATCGAAGATCATATTGCCGTTTGACATGTAGCTTTCGTTGGTCCATGCGAGCCACGGCACGTCGGTTGCCACCCTGGTTTGGGGATGGGCCGTTGCCCCCCAGATGGTTCCGCCCCAGGTTACGCCTCTGTCAAGCGATTGGTCAAGGTAGCCTCCGTCGCTGCCCGTTATCACACGGGCCGGGTTTGCCGGATCCACCGCAACGGTGTGCCATCCTCCCGAGGCGTTGACGTCGGTCCATGCGCCGGCCGCGTACTTCCAAGCAGCGGTCCCGTCGGCTGCATAGTACACACCATCGCTTGCGACGGTCGCGTTGTTCACCGTTGTCGGGCTGCCGGTTGGTTTTGTAAAGCTTGCTCCGGCATTTGCGGAAACATACACGCCGTTGCCCCAGCTGCAAACGTAAACCGTGTTCGTTTTGCCGGCAGTGGTGCCGGAAGTAGGGTCAAACGCGATGCCGGTGATGCCGCCTGCTCCGCCGATTGGAATAGTGGACACCTGCGCCCAAGCGGCGCCGGCGTTGGACGTGTACCAGACGCCGTTGAGCGTGGTGCCGGCATAGACAACATCGGGATTCGCCGGGTCGATCGCCATTTTCTGGCCGTTGATGCGGTAATTGTCATTGGCGTCGCAGCCGGTAACTGTTGCAAAGGCGGTTTTGGTCCATGTCGATCCCTTGTTGTCGCTCCCGTATACGCTTCCGTTGTACATCATGTAAAGACGGTTGGAATTGCTTGGCGCGATTCTTATCTCGTAAACGCCCGCGGCATTGTAGACCGTCACATCCGCGGCGGGCATGCTGGTTGAAGTGACCAGCTGCTGCCACTGGGTCCCGTTCCACAGGTAGGCGCCGTAGGTGTCGGCGCGGACCACTTTGGTGCCGTCCGGCGCTATGTCCATGCCAACCAGCCAGCCGCCTGCGCCTATCCGAAGCGGCTGCCAAGTGTATGAGAATGCCGCATCGGTCTGGAAAATGATTGATGACAAGAGGAGAATCAGGGCAAGCTGCATGATCAGGATTACTTCTGTTTTTTTCATTGAATTTTCCTTTCAGCTCCTGATGTTTTGCGGAGGTGCGAATCAATCGAAGCAATGGCGTAAATCCTCTGCCATATGACAAGATGGCAATCTACAGCCACTTTACATTCTTGACTTCCCTGCGTATTCCTCTCTGATATCTGTACTTTGGATACCCCAGAATTATTGATGCGACCACTTCCTGATCATCTGCAACCGCAAACATCTTTCTGAGTTCCTTTTTCTTTTCGATTGCCGGCGGAATGATGTCCATTATGGAACCGCCCAGGCCCAGTGCATGGGCGGCAAGCAGGCCGAAAGCGGCGGCAATATGAATGTCTTCACGGATATCTTCGCCGTTGCGGTTTGCAAGAAAGAGAATCATTGCAGGAGCGTTTCGCGTGATGGTATTTTCCGAACCGTTTTTCAGAGAGGGTAATCTTTTCACCAACAAAGGTATCAGATGCTGCCGCATGGTGGCAAAACGTTTTGTACCGACTTCCCTTCGGATAAATATCCTCATGAAGGGATTATTCATGGCTTTGACCAGGAAATCATACAATTCAATCATATGCGGCAAGGCGTCCCTTATCAGCTGTTGATTTTGCACAACGATGAGTTCGGTTTTTATCGGGGGAAAGCCGGGAGGGGCGAATGAAATTGCTTCGACGACTTTTTCCAATACTTCCCTGGAAACCGGTTTGTCGGAAAAGTTTCTGATTGCCCTTCGTGAATGAATAAGATTGAAAAAACCTTCTTCGTAGGACTGCGGTTCCGGCAGGTCGAAGAAATCTTTGGAATAGGATAATCCGCCAACGGTTATTGATTTTGTTGGGCAAACAGCCATGCACTGGCCGCACTTGAAACACAGATCCAGCCTGTCCGGGCAAAAAAAACATTTCTTTGTTTTCATTCTTCTTGATTATCTTGTTCGGACAAACCTCGGAACACAGGCCGCACTTCTTGCAGGTTTCCTGTGCAATGGATATTGGAGTCATGCCGTTTTCTCCCGGATTGCTTGTCATCATAAATTTAAAAACATGGCATGATTCCCCGGTCCTTATGGCCCCCGGGACTTCCTATTCCCGCAGCCGGTCAGTTTTTATGTTTTGCTTTCAACTTCCAACTTTCAACCTTTAACCTCTTCCCGCATCCGCGCATCTGCGCATCCACCCATCACTCTATCAACCATTTCATCCCTTCATCCAGCGCCAGCGCCGCGAGACCGCAGAGCATTTCGTACTTGATAAGCGAGGAAATCCGCGCGGCGGACTTTTCCCAGTCCGATTTGTAAAACAGCAGGGACCAGCGGACATGCAGGGGGACGACGGTTGCCAGGCAAATTGCCGCATACAGCATGCCGAAGTCACGGGAGAGGAAGGGCACGGTGACAAGGACTGCATAGAGCAGGCCGCACACGGCAATCACCGCGGTGAGAACCCGGCGGGGGAGCGCGGCCGAGGTGACGTATCCTGCTGCTGCATCGCCCTGCCTGTCCTGGATGTCCTTGACGATTTCGCGCGGCAGGTTGAGCAGAAACGCGAGCACGGCCGGCGCGATCAGGCGGTGCAGGCCCGGGCCCAAAAGCCCGCCAAAAACGATGCCGTAGGCAACAAGCAGGCTCACCAGGACATTGCCCGCAAGCGGGGTTGCTTTGAAAAACAGGGCATAGGCGAGCAGTAGACAAAGGGGAACAACGACGCCCGCGCCGTGAGGAATGGAGACCGCGAACGCGGCCGCAGCGGAGGCCGCGGCAAGAACCGTCGCATAGACAATGGCAGCGTTTTTCGACATGGCCCCGGACGCCAGCGGCCTGCCGGGATGGCTGACCCTGTCGGTCGCGATGTCGGCGATGTCGTTGACAACGTTGCCGAACCCGGCGGCGGCCGCTGCTGCGAGCGCAAGAAGGCCGAGCGCCGTTAGGCCGCCGGGCGCAAACGCAAGCCAGAACCCGAGGGCCACGCCGAGCGCGAGCATGAGCAGGTTTACGGGCCGCAGAATCCGTACAAAGGCCACAGGTCTCATGACAACCTTTTGCCTGTTGAAAAAAAGTTCGGATGACAAGCGATGATTTATTTTCTGTGACGAGATTTTTCTGTGTCAGGCTGCACCGGACACGTTCGTTGACATCAATATACGATTATTCCGCATGGAGTTGCGCTACAATCTCGGAGGAAACCGTGCCGCTTAAGATCGAAAAGAAATGGCTCTTGTTTGTCATCGTGACCGTTGTCGGGTTCAGCCTCGACCTGTTCACCAAGCACCTCGCGGTTGCTCATCTGAGGGTCGGTATGCCGGTCAACGTGATCGGTCCGTACGCGCAGTTTCTGCTCGTGTTCAACAAGGCAGCTATCTGGGGCTTTGACCCCCGAGCGTTGGTGCCGTGGTTTCCGCTCAACGGCTTTTTCACGGTCTTCACGGCTGTCGCGGCCGTGGTCATTGTTCTGTATTACGTGACGCTCAGGAAATCAGACCTCCTGATGCAATGGGGCATATCGCTGGTCATGCCCGGCGCGCTCGGGAACCTGTGGGACCGGGTGATGCACGCAAAGCTCGGCGTGGTCGACTTTGTGCGGCTCGGCATTTCCGACAACATCTACTGGGCCATCTTCAACATGGCCGACGCCTATGTCACCATCGGGGTTGCGCTCATGCTGCTCAATTTCTTTCTTGAAGGCAGGAGAGCAAAGAAGTTGACGGTTGACGGTTGACGGGGCGGTGTTTATGTGGACAAACAAAGGCTCCTGGTTGTAAATCTGCGATCTTCAATTGAAAGCTTGAATCCTACGACTAATCTCTTCAATATCATAGTTGACCCGGACTCCTCCGGCCAGCGGCTTGACGTTTTTCTCGTGGGCATACTTTCATCCTTTTCCCGCGCAAAGATCCAGCGCATCATCGAAAAGGGGCGCGTGCTCCTCAACGGCAGGATCGCGGTTAAAAAGACCCTGCTTGACACCGGCGACACGGTCGACATCGACCTGTCGGCTCTTCCCAACGATGGTCCTTCCATTCCTGTTCCGCAAGATATCCCGCTTGACATTCTGTATGAAGACGAGGTGTTGTGCGCCGTAAACAAGCCGGCAGGCATGGTGGTGCATCCGGGCAGCGGCGTGAGGGAAGGGACGCTCGTGAACGCCCTGCTCCATCACGTAAAGAGCCTCTCGGCCGGGTGGGAGACGGGCCGGCCCGGCATCGTGCACCGGCTCGACAAGGACACATCGGGCGTGGTGCTCGCGGCAAAGACCGACGAAGCGCATGCTGCCCTCGGCCGCATGTTTGCGCAGCGCGAAATACGCAAGGAGTACGTGGGCATCTGCGCCGGCAGGAGGCCCGCGGCCGAGGGCAGCATGCGCGAATCACTGGGAAGATCGCGGCGCGACCCGGTCAAGCGCTCGGTGCGCAGCGACGGCAAGGACGCGCTCACCGAGTACCGGCTTGCGGCGCACCATTGCGGCATTTCGGTGGTGCGCTTTTTTCCCCGAACCGGCCGCACGCACCAGATCCGCGTGCACGCGAGCGCGGCCGGTTTCCCCATTGTCGCGGACCGGATGTACGGGGGCGGAACTGACGCGGCCGGCCGCGTTACGCCTCTGTGCAGGCCCTTCGCGGCAAGCATTTACAAATGCTTTACCCGCCAGGCGCTGCACGCACGCCGGATATCGTTTGTCCATCCAATAAAGGGTGTGGAGATTTCCATTGCCGCTCCGTTTCCGGAGGACTTTACAAAGGCCTTAGGGTTGTTCAAAAAGGCGGGGGAACCTGCAAACGGGCTGTAAGGCACACGTTTGCGCGCGCTACTTTTCTTCCTGGCGCTGCTGTTCGATCTGCGATGCCGCGCGCTGAGTCCTTGCGCGCAGCCGCGCGCACAGTTTTCCGCATTTGGCGGGACAGTTCTTCGAGATGTTCACAAGGATCTGCTTGATTGCTTCATAGTCTGCGGTCGCGTCGATGTGAATCAGGACAAAATCGAGGAACGTTGAATCGGATGCCGCGAGCGCCTGCAGTTCCGGAAGCGTCTCCCATTTCTTGACAAGGGTCTTGATGATGCCGGTTGAA
>DATFYJ010000101.1:0-7132 GCA_035315105.1 Chitinivibrionales bacterium | reverse complement strand
ACTGCTATGCAAACGTCATGAAGGGGCCGGCCGACGGCAGCGGCGTGCCGCTGAGCTTCAACGCGGACAACTGTTACGGTACAAGCGTCCTGGCGAGCCCGACACCTTTTGTTGGGCAGGGGCGGATGTCCATGTCCGTGCGCCGCATGGCGTCGAGGCATGCGTGGATGATTTCGGTACTGGGCGCGCCGGCGGACTTTCGTCTCTGCGTATACGATCTCGAGGGGCGCGCGGCAAGGACCCTTGTGTCAAGCCGTGTGTTGGGAAACGAAGTGACGTATTTCTGGGACGGGGCCGACAATCAGGGGAGAAGTCTCGCCCGAGGACTTTACGTGATAGGAACAACGGGTTGGATAAGGAAGATTGTCGGGATGTTCTGAGCCTGGGTTGCAGCATCATACGGCTGTGCGGGTGCCACAAAGGGGGCAATCAATTATGATGGCATTCATCAACTTCGCGATCCGAACCCTTCCTGCTATTGTCCTTATTTTCTTGCCCGTCACAATCCATGCCGCCGTCATTAATGCAACAAGTTGCTCGCAGGCAGACGTGCAGGCGGCGATAAATTCGGCGGCAAGCGGTGACACGGTGGCATTGCCCGCGGGCACCGGCACGTGGAGCGGCGTAGTCACCGTGCACAAAGGCATAACCCTGCAGGGCGCTGGCGCAGGAGCAACAATCATCAACAATGCCATGACCGGTTCCTACACGGGCCAGCTTGTCTGCGACACCGGTGCTTTCAGGCGGTTTACGGGTATTACCTTCAACGGCAACACGGCCGCAGTCACGGTTTACAATGTGGAAGTTGGCGGCGCGGGCGTGTTCCGCATAGACCATTGCGTTTTTACGGTCCCTTCGGGCGGCACGGCTGTCCAGCTCTGGGGAGGGACCCTGACAGGCCTCATTGACCACGACACGTTCAATGCCTCGGGCAACGCCGAAATAATCCACAACAGCGCTTACGGGCCGAGCGACACCAGCGGCTGGGGCCGCGACATTGTGCCGGGCAGCGCTGACGCGGTTTACATTGAGGACAATACGTTCTTCAACAACGCCACGGGAAATCCCGCGTATTTCTGGGGATGTTCCGCGGTGCAGTCGTATTACGGCGCGCGCACGGTGTTCAGGCATAATAGCATCGAGATGGCCCAGATCGACCAGCACGGCACCCCCGGCATGATCGGCGCCCGGTGGTGGGAGATTTACGAGAACACCTTCAGCACCACCGTTCCGAACGCAAGCCAGTGCTGCTACATCACCCTTCGTGCGGGAAGCGGCGTGGTATTCAACAATCATCATACCGGCGTCAATCAGGTCACCGGCTCGATTGACTTGTACGAAGAAGACAGCGGATACCCGGCCCTGTACCAGATAGGCCGGGGGAAAAACCAGGTGTCCGATCCCGCGTATGTCTGGAACAACGATGCCTCCATGCCCGTGGGAAGCCAGACGCCGGCAATGGTGCAGGTGAACCGAGATTACTTTCTGAGCGCACGGCCCGGTTATGTTCCCTACACCTATCCGCATCCGCTGGCGGGAACAGGAATATCGGTGACAGAGCAGCCCACGCGGGAAGCGGTATCCAGGATGGCGCTCAGGATCATGCATGATCCATCAAACCGCACCGTTGTATTCCGATTGCCTGATGTCAATTCCGTTGCCGATGTAACGGTTATATCGCTTGCCGGCAAGAGAGTCGATTCCTTTTCCTGCCCTGCCGGTGCAAAGGTGTTTCGCGACGCAACATCGTATTCGAGGGGAGTGTACTTTGTGAGAGTGAGCACGCAATAAAATTTTTGTTGAGCGCATGCAGATCATCGAATAATCATAAACGAGGAGGCTTATCATGAAGACCTTCTTTGGCATCCTGCCGGTTCTTCTCTGTTCTTTCGCCTGGGGAAATACATACTATGTGGACCAGGCCGCCGCCGGCGCCGCAGACGCCAACCCCGGCACCGCGGCCCAGCCGTGGAAGACGATTGCCAAGGCCGCCGCGGTTGTTGTCGCCGGGGATTCTGTTATTGTCAAGTCCGGGACCTATGCCGAGCGGATATCCTTTGCGTCAGGGCATTCCGGCACGATCGGCAAGAAGATCGTGTTCAAGGCCGATCCTCGGCGTACGGTCTTCATGCAGGGGTTCAATACCAGCGGCGCGAATTATCTGCGTGTCGATGGGTTCGACATAACCACCACCCTGGGCGGCTGGAACGGCGGCGGGATATGGGTTTCGAGCAGCAATCTGGAGATCGTGGACAACTACTGCCACGACATTCCGGGACCGGGCATCCAGTCAAGCTGGAGCGGCGGCACGTGGGATTCTGTGTATATCGGTGCTAACCATGTGCATCACTGCCAGTACGGCATCACCGTGAGCGGCAGCAACTTCCTTGTGGAGAAGAATGAGGTGGACAGGCTTTTTCAGTACGACACCACGGGCGACTGTGACTACTCGAGGTTTTTCGGGGACAATATCACGTTCAGGGGCAACTACTTCCACGGCACCATTTTCAGCGAGGTGGGCAACGCGCACCTTGACTGCTGGCAGACTTTCGACAACAACGGCGAGCATGCGGCCAACGTGGTGTGGGACGGTAACTGGTGCAGCGAGTGCGACGAGGGGCTGATGGCGGAAGGGATCTACCACCACAACACCCACGACTTTACATTCAAGAACAATATCTTCGCGCATTCGGCCGCATGGGGGCTGTGCGTGAGCGACGGCATCACCAACATCAACGTGTTCAACAACACCTTTTATGACATCAAGTACTTCGGCGCCGGGTTCGGCGGGAGCTACACGTCGGGTGCGGTCCTCAAGAACAACATTTTCAGCAAGTGCTACGACCATGCAATTATTGTCAATAACGGCGCCGCGCCCGTGACCGAGGACTACAACATTTTCAACCAGGCACTGTGGAGCCCGATTGCGGCCCACGACAAGAACAACGCCGATCCGCAGTTCGTGGATTCCGCCCACAACGATTTTCACATCAAGTCAACAAGCCCGGCAGTCGACGCCGGAACGGTTGTGGCCGTGGCGACCGATTTTGACGGCAATAACCGTCCGTACAACGGGACCTTTGACATTGGAGCTTTTGAGTTTTCGAACTCGTCAGTCAAGGGATTTCAGGGCGAACAAGGCCTTCAGGCGTCGCACCTGCCCATGGTTTCCAGTCCGGTTTCCGCGGCGGTTCTCCGCCATTACCTGCAGAACAACACCGCAGTGATGCTCTATGATTGCACCGGCAGGCGCCTCACCACGGGACAGGTTGACAGGCAGGGAACGTATCTGGCAAGAGATAACAATGCGTGTGTGACCCAAAGGGTAATTGTGATCAAATAAGGTGTTTTGTCATAAAGACTTAATAAATGACCTTTTGAAATCCGCAATACTGTCCTGCGGGGATCCGTCAATGTGGCGTTATGACAGGTTGATGACCTGGAATGACAAAGGAGGCGAATCATGGGAAGACGCTCTTTCGTAAGAACCAACCCATCATGTAAGATCATGCCGGCGACATCTCTGACCCTGATCTGCTGCCTTGAGTTATTCGTGTTTGCCAACAGCTCGACCGCTGCAACCTATTACGTCAACAACGCCGGTTCCCCAACCTGCGGAAACGCCGCAGGCCGCGGAACAATGGCCCAGCCCTTCTGCACCATTTCCTATGCCCTCGGCCGCATTGCCGGCGGCGACACCGTGTATGTGCGGTCCGGCACCTACAACGAGGCGCTGTACATAGCGGGACCCGCCGGAAAGGCAGGCGCGAACACGACCATTTCCGCCTATCCCGGCGACACGGTGGTGCTCCGCGGCGACAGCGTCAACACGGGCAGGTGCAAAATAATAAACACAAGCTATATCACGTTTGCGGGCTTTACGATTACGAATTACAACCAGGGGCTTTTTGTCGACTCGTCGAGCAACATCACGGTACGCAAGTGCATCATCCACCATGTCGGGCAGGAAGGGCTGCATGTTCACGTTAATTCATCCTTTGTGACCATAGACAGCTGCACGGTCCACGATACACGGCAGTGGCAATACAATGGCGAAGGGATCTACATCGGCACGGGCGACGCCGCGCCCGTGGATAATACGAACAATGTGACGGTGCGCAACACCACCATTTACAACACCACCGACGAAGGCATTGAATTCAAAATAGGGACCCATCACATCACCGCCGATGGAAACAACATCTACAATGTCAATCTGGGGTCCGACTGGTCCCAGAACGGCAACAGCGTGGGCGCAATAGAAGTGAATAATGCCGTCGGTACCGTCCAGAATTACGGCAGCGATCCGCAGCAGGTGGTGAGGAACAACTACATTCACGACGTCAAGACGGCGATCCGGGCAGGGACGGGAATAACCGTCTACAACAATGTCATCCGCAACGTGAGCGGCTACGGGATTTACGTTGACAACCAGTCGAATGATTCCTACACCCGTGCCATTTACCACAATACCATTGACGCCGCGCCGGCAAACGCAGTGTTCCATGTGAGCGGAACGCAGGACGTGAGGAACAACATCGGGCCGGCATCGGCAAAGAACCTTCCGACGCAGGACAGGTTCTATGTCAACAAATCTGCCGCTGATTACCATTTGGTCAAGGGGGCAGCGCCGATCGACGCAGGTGATGATCTTACGGCAATTGTTCCGACGGACAAAGACGGCGTGAGCAGGAAGACGAACGGATCACCGGACCTGGGGGCGTACGAATATTCGAGCTCAAACGTGATAGGCAAACCCGCAGCCCCGGGACCAGCTTCCCTGGTCATGAGGTTCTTGAAGGTCGGCATGAATAGAATCGATTTTTCAATACCTCAAACAGGCCAGGTTGATCTTGAAATAATTGAAATTTCGGGCAGGCACATCTGCACATTGAACAGCACGTGGATGGAAAAAGGCAGGCATTCGATTTCGTGGAACAGGCAGGGTTATCATAACGGGATTTATTTGGTCAGGCTGGTGGCCGGGGGAGTATTATTGGCGCAGAAAGAAATAATCATGAAATAAATGGGAAAACCGGCAAGCATTCTATTGCACGTGATATAATATGGTTGATATTAACAACAGGAAGGCTCACATGAAGAAAATTCTGGCCCAGCTTGCTGTTGGTATAGGATTGTTAGCTATGTTTACGCATACGGTGGGTGCTCAATGGGTTCAGACAAATGCGCCGAAAGGTCCTTATATTGCTGCCCTTGCAGTAAGCGGCAGCAATATTTTTGCCGCGACTTTTAGCAGCGGTGTTTTTCTATCCACCAACAGCGGTACAAGTTGGACTGCGGTCAATTCCGGCCTCATGAATGATACGGTAATATCTCTTGTCGTGAGCGGTAGCAACATCTTTGCAGGGACTGCTGGCGGCCGTATTTTCCTTTCAACCAACAATGGTACAAGCTGGGCTGCGGTCAACTCCGGCCTAACCAATACTGCTATCAATTCTCTTGCCGTGAGCGGCAGCGGTAACGTCTTTGCCGGGACTCAGGGGAGCGGTGTTTTCCTTTCCACCAATAACGGTACAAGCTGGACTGCGGTGAACTCCGGCCTTACAACTACTTATGTCTGGTCTCTTGCGGTAAGCGGTACCAATATCTTTGCAGGGACTGATGCTGGCGGTATTTTCATTTCCACCAATAACGGCACAAGCTGGACTACGGTCAATTCCGGCCTCGCGAATACTACTGTCACGTCTTTTGAGGTTAGCGGCAGCAATATTTTTGCCGGGACTTGGGGTGGAGGTGTTTTCCTTTCCAACAATAACGGCACAAGCTGGTCTGCGGTCAATTCCGGCCTCGCGAATACTACTGTCACATCTTTTGAGATAGGCGGCAGCAACATTTTTGCCGGAACTTGGGGTGGAGGTGTTTTCCTATCCAGCAATATCGGTACAAGCTGGACTGCGGTCAATTCTGGGCTCACGAATAATGTTATCTTGTGTCTTGCCGTGAGCGGCAGCAATATCTTTGCCGGTACTAATGATGGCGTATGGCGCAGGCCGCTTTCAGAAATGGAAGGCGTGATCAACCCTGAATCGCAAGAACAGCCCCAAAATCTTTCCGGTTTCAAACTGACTCAGCCTTCACAATCAAATCACACTGCGCTCATCAGTTTTTCCCTCTCCAACTCAGAACCGGTTGCTCTCAAGATTTACAACCTGTCCGGTCATGAAATAGCGACTCTCGTCAGCAAGAACCTTGAATCAGGTCCGCACAGCATAACATGGAACACTAAGAATTCAGCCGCAGGTTGCTATCTGGTGAAAATGCAGGCAGGATCGAATACCTACGTAAAGAATATTTTTATCTCTCGGTAATTTGGCGTTTCTGCCCGGAAGGTGTGCATGATGTTTTCTCCCCGGAGGCTCTTCATGAAACCAACCCCTCTCACAGCAGCCTTTGTCCTTTGCTGTCTTTGCATCTCCTTCGCCCAAATCATCCCCTCCTCCCGCCGGATCGACTGGTCCCAATCCGGCATTCCCAACGGAATCCCGGCGCGGACAACGACATCCGCAACTGTCAATGCTTCCACCTACGCCAACGGCGCAAACGACGCCACGGCCGAAATTCAGGCCGCGCTCAACGCCTGCCCGGCGAACCAAACAGTGCTGTTGTCTGCTGGAACGTTCCGCATCAACACGGGCCTGAGAATTCCCGGCAATGTCACCCTGCGCGGCGCAGGACCTTCACAAACGATACTTGACGCGCACGGCACCAGTGGCGCAGTGGTCGCGTTCGGCCAGGACGCCACTCCGTACGCTGCCGACTCAAAAGCGATCACCGGCGGAACGACTGCCGGTTCATCTTCCATCACGCTCGCGAGCGCGGCAGGCGTCAGCGTCGGGTCTTATCTGTTAATTACGGAACTCAACGATACCAGCTTCGTCACCATCAAGGGCGGGGAGGGGAGCTGCACATGGTGTGACGGCGGCATCGGCTGGAACGGAACGCGCACCCTGGGGCAGGTCGTGGAAGTCACGTCCGTCAACGGCACGACTATCGGCATTGCGCCGCCGCTGTACATTGCCTACAGCCCCGCGCTTTCTCCGCTCGCCACGCCGTTTTCCGCGGGCGCAAAGTACGCGGGCCTTGAGGATGTGCAGGTGTACATGAACAACAC